>NZ_JBEGDG010000129.1:0-396 GCF_040183165.1 Lysinibacillus zambalensis | reverse complement strand
GCTTCCTTGTACTACTTGTGTCTTGAAGCTCTCTTCGGCTTTCAATATACATCGTATCTTGAAACCCTTGATGAAAGAATGAATTGTTCTTTCAAAACTGGATAAACGGTGCATTGAATGTTTCAAACCTTTCTGTATAATTTGGTTGTGGTGACTTAATTTTATCAGAAGTGGTCCTTATTTTTTATGAAAAAATTTAAAGCCGATGAAATTTTACTGATCGTAAAATTTCATCGGCTTTTTAGTTTAGAGATGGGTTTTTCCTTCATCGGCTCCTAGTGCCAAGGCATTCGCCGTGCGCCCTTAATAACTTAACCAAGTTATTAAGCCTATAAAAAAACTTAAAAAATAAATGTGTTTGTTACAATTTCAATGTCGTTTTATCCAGTTTTCAAA
>NZ_JBEGDG010000128.1:0-437 GCF_040183165.1 Lysinibacillus zambalensis | reverse complement strand
CCACTAACACTCATAAAAATATAAATTAAATTATTCTTTAAATAAGGTTGACTAATCGTAAGAAAGAGGCTGGGACATAACTGGTCAAAACCTTAAAAAGCGTGAGAAATCAATTTTGGTAACATTGATTTCTCGCGCTTCGCTTTCTCACAGAAAACATTTGTTGCTGTCGCTTCGCTTTCGCACAGAAAACATTTGTTGCTGTCGCTTCGCTTTCTCACAGAAAACATTTGTTGCTGTCGCTTCGCTTTCGCACAGAAAACATTTGTTGCTGTCGCTTCGCTTTCCCTTCATCGGCTCCTAGTGCCAAGGCATTCGCCGTGCGCCCTTAATAACTTAACCTATAGCTTTCAATACACATCGTGTCTTGAAACCTTATTCGTTATTAAGCCTATAAAAAAACTTAAAAAATAAATGTGTTTGTTACAATTTCAATG
>NZ_JBEGDG010000127.1:0-304 GCF_040183165.1 Lysinibacillus zambalensis | reverse complement strand
GGATATCCCTCACCACTAACACTCATAAAAATATAAATTAAATTATTCTTTAAATAAGGTTGACTAATCGTAAGAAACAGGCTGGGACATAACTAATTTATCTGTATCCAAAGCCGAATGATAAATTTACTTTTTATTTATTGAAATACAAAATCGAACCAACTATACAACGAGCTGCTTGAAAAAGAGATACTACCTGAAATTGAACGAGAAAGCGAAGATGAATTAGAGCTAGCTCAAATGGTCGAAAAAGTAGATGAAGTGATTTCTGAATATGATCGAAAAATTGAGGACTCATCGGATG
>NZ_JBEGDG010000126.1:0-308 GCF_040183165.1 Lysinibacillus zambalensis | reverse complement strand
TTTTATGGAGAGTTTGATCCTGGCTCAGGACGAACGCTGGCGGCGTGCCTAATACATGCAAGTCGAGCGAACAGATAAGGAGCTTGCTCCTTTGACGTTAGCGGCGGACGGGTGAGTAACACGTGGGCAACCTACCTTATAGTTTGGGATAACGGATATCCCTCACCACTAACACTCATAAAAATATAAATTAAATTATTCTTTAAATAAGGTTGACTAATCGTAAGAAATGAGGCTGGGATAAAACCCATCTCTAAACTAAAAAGCCGATGAAATTTTACGATCAGTAAAATTTCATCGGCTTTAAA
>NZ_JBEGDG010000021.1:0-78769 GCF_040183165.1 Lysinibacillus zambalensis | reverse complement strand
CGAACACGGAAGTTAAGCTCTTTAGCGCCGATGGTAGTTGGGGGCTTCCCCCTGTGAGAGTAGGACGTCGCTAGGCAATCTAAAGTCTGAGAATTATTTCTCAGGCTTTTTTATTTTTTTAGGCTGTCTTATACAACCGTTGTATAAGACAGCCTTTTATCTTCATTCAGCAAGTTTTTTCTGTACGAAAGCGAAGCACAGCACAATAAAATCTAAAATTCAAGAGCGTTTCGAAGATTATTTAAATAAGATTGGCTAACGGGTAGTTCACTTCCATCCTTTAGAGTGACAATAAAATTGGAAGTAAGATCACGAGCCATTTTTTTTATGAAGTGAATATTAACAATATAAGATCTATGAATGCGAATAAAAGATGACGGTAGACGCATTTGAAGTTCTTTTAGTGTAGTACTAGTTTTAAATTGTTCTCCCTCCACATAAAACCACGTTTTTTTCTGCAGGCTTTCAATATGAGAAATTTTTTCAATGGCAACAGGATTCCATTCCTCTTCTTGCTTTCCTGTTAAAAATTGAAAGGGCTCTAATTTCTTTTCGGTAAAGGTTGAAGGTAATACGACAATAAGTGCTGCTGGCAAATCTAAAATGCTAATAGGGTAACCTATCCCATAATATGGTGTTTCGAATAAGGAATTATCTAAAACGGCGTCTGTTCGTTGCCTTGTGGATAGTACTTGTTCTGCTATGCTACCGGATTGTACTTGTTGGCCTATTTCTAAGTTAATGTTTTGATGTCCAGAATGAAAATAAATATAAGAGTTTTCAGCGGCAATTGCAATGGATGAATTGACTGGAACCCAGTCCTTTAGCATTGAAATAAACTGTTGTGAAATATCTTTTGGCAAAGAATTAAACTCATTAATCATTGTGAATATCCCCCTTGTTTGTAAACAGTTTACCAAATTTCATCGCCAAAAAAAGCGGTTTCATCTTTAAAATTTGGTATTTTATCTAAAAATAATGAAAATTCAGAAGTTCTGTTATATATTAATTTACAACAAATAAACCTGTTATGGAACAGTAGATTAAAAGTTTTTTAACAGAGTATATTGTCTACAAAGGGGAAGGTGGAATTTCAATATGTCAACACGTCAAGAAAAAATTCAAGCATTAGAAAAACAATGGGCAGAGAACCCTCGTTGGGCAGGTATTGAACGTGCATATTCAGCTGAAGAGGTTGTTAAGTTACAAGGCTCTGTTGTACTTGAACAAACTTTAGCAACTAAAGGTGCGGCTCGACTTTGGAACTCTTTACAAGAAGAACCGTTCATTAATGCATTAGGTGCATTAACTGGTAATCAAGCTGTACAACAAGTGAAAGCCGGATTAAAAGCAATCTATTTATCAGGCTGGCAAGTTGCTGCTGATGCTAACCTTTCTGGTCAAATGTACCCTGACCAATCCTTATATCCAGCAAACTCTGTACCAGCAGTAGTAAAGCGTATTAACCAAGCTTTACAACGTGCAGATCAAATCGATCATGCTGAAGGACGTGTAGATCAATTTGATTGGTTCGCTCCAATCGTGGCAGATGCTGAGGCTGGCTTCGGTGGTCCACTAAACGTATTTGAGCTTGTAAAAGGTATGATTGAAGCTGGAGCTGCTGGTGTTCACTTAGAAGACCAATTAGCTTCTGAGAAAAAATGTGGTCACTTAGGCGGTAAAGTTTTACTACCAACACAAAATGCTGTTCGTAACTTAATTGCTGCTCGTCTTGCAACAGACGTAATGGGTGTTGATACAATCTTAATCGCTCGTACAGATGCTGATGCTGCTGATATGGTAACATCTGATATTGATCCACGTGATGCTGAGTTTATTACTGGTGAACGTACTCCAGAAGGCTTCTTCCGTACAAAACCAGGCATCAAACAAGCGATTGCTCGTGGGTTAGCTTACGCGCCATATGCAGATTTAATTTGGTGTGAAACTTCTAAACCATCTCTTGAGGAAGCTCGTGAATTTGCGGCAGCTATTCATGCTGAATTCCCTGGTAAATTGCTAGCATACAACTGCTCACCTTCATTCAACTGGAAAGCAAATCTATCAGAAGAAGAAATCGCAGAATATCAACGCGAGTTAGGTAAATTGGGATACAAATTCCAATTCGTAACATTAGCTGGTTTCCACGCATTAAACCACTCTATGTTCGAGCTTGCGCATGATTATAAAGATAATGGTATGGCTGCATACTCTAAGTTACAACAAGCTGAGTTTGCATCAGAATCAAAAGGCTACACAGCTACTCGCCACCAACGTGAAGTAGGTACTGGTTACTTTGATGACGTATCTCAAGTTATCTCTGGTGGTACTTCTTCTACAACAGCGATGGCTGGCTCTACTGAAACAGAACAATTCGTATAAGTTTCATAAAGTACGTGTATTCCTAAATTCATAATCATAGATTAGTCTCCCCCGCTCCTCCTAAAGCGGGGGAAGACTACTGAAAATCGCAAAGGTGGGGGAAATAACTGATGGAACAAGCAACAACAGGTAAGCTTAAAATTGTTGGGGAACAAAATGAGCAAACAAAAGAAATTTTAACACCAGAAGCCCTTGAGTTTGTTCTTGCCCTGCACGAAAAATTTGATGCTCGTCGAAAAGAGCTGTTAGAGGCTCGTCAAGAACGCCAAAAGCGTCTTGATGCAGGTGAGAAACTCGACTTCTTGCCAGAGACAAAGCATATCCGTGAGGGAGATTGGACAATTGCACCACTTCCAGCAGATTTGCAAGACCGTCGTGTAGAAATTACAGGACCTGTTGACCGTAAAATGGTTATTAATGCTTTAAACTCCGGTGCAAAAATGTTTATGGCTTGCTTTGAGGATGCATCTGCTCCGACATGGGAAAACATGATTGGTGGCCAAACAAATATGCGTGATGCTATTAATAAGACAATTGAATTTACACAGGCATCTAATGGTAAAACGTATAAATTAAACGAAAATACAGCTGTGCTATTAGTGCGTCCACGTGGTCTTCATTTACTTGAAAAGCATGTACTAGTAGATGGCGAACCGATCTCTGGTAGCTTCTTTGATTTTGGGCTGTATTTATTCCATAATGCTAAAAATGCATTGGCACAAGGTACAGGACCATATTTCTACTTGCCGAAGCTTGAAAGCCATTTGGAGGCTCGCCTATGGAATGATATCTTTGTGTTTGCACAAGATTATATCGGAATTCCACAAGGAACAATTAAGGCTACTGTATTAATCGAAACAATTTTAGCTGCATTTGAAATGGATGAAATTTTATATGAACTGCGAGAACATTCAGCTGGTCTGAATTGTGGACGCTGGGATTACATTTTCAGCTATATCAAGCGTCTGCGTAATCAACCTGATGTAATTTTACCGGACCGTGGACAAGTAACAATGACTGTACCATTCATGAAGGCATATACGTCTTTATGTATTCAAACATGTCATAAACGTAATGCTCCTGCGATGGGCGGTATGGCAGCACAAATTCCTGTTAAAGGGGATGACGATGCGAATGTTGTAGCGTTTGCAAAGGTTGCCGAAGATAAACGTCGTGAGGCAACAGATGGCCATGATGGAACATGGGTAGCACATCCGGGTATGGTTGCAACGGCCATGGAACAGTTTGATGCCATTATGACGACACCAAACCAAATCGATAAAAAACGTGAGGATGTAAATGTTACAGCGGGAGATTTAGTAGCTGTTCCAGAAGGTACCATTACACTTGAAGGTCTTCGTATGAACTGTAGCGTAGGGGTTCAGTACATTGCTTCTTGGCTACGAGGCAACGGAGCTGCACCGATTAACAATTTAATGGAGGATGCTGCAACTGCAGAAATCTCTCGTACACAAGTATGGCAATGGATTCGTCATCCAAAAGGTATCTTGGATGATGGCCGTGGCATTACATTGGCCTTTGTACTATCTATCTTGGAGGAAGAGCTTGTGAAAATTAAAGAGGCTGTTGGGGAACAAGCCTATAACGGTGGCCGCTATGAAGAAGCTGCAGAGCTGTTTAAATCTTTAATTGAACAAGACGAATTTGCGGAATTCTTGACGCTTCCTGGTTACGAAAAATTAGCTTAACTCGCTTTCAGCATAATTGATTTGAGATACGAAACTACTAAATGAACATATCCAACTTTCCTAAATTGTTGTGGACTAAACTCGAATGGAGTCCACTGTATTCCACTTATGTAACGAGCGGGGTCTGTTCCCCCGTTCCTTACTGAAAATTGAACACGGTTACAAAAAAGGGGTCATGAATAAAGGGATTTAAAAGGGTAAAGGATGTCTTACGAGCTTAGATGGGGAGCTTGTAAGGCATTTTTTTATCTTCTAAACATTGTAAGGGGATGTCTCGAATTAATCATGAGACATCTCTTTTTTTGATTGTTCAATTGGTCTCATTTTTATGCACAAAGAATAATTATTTTGTTATATTAGCTATATAACAATTTTGGAGATGATAGTAATGTTTATTCAAATAGAGCCACAATCTGATGTACCAATTTATCAACAGGTAACGCAACAAATTATGGAAGGTATTGCACGAGGGGAAATGAAACCAGGAGATACTTTGCCATCTGTACGTAATTTAGCGGCTGATCTGGGTGTCAATATGCACACGGTTAATAAAAGCTATCATGAGTTAGAGGAGAAGGGGATCATTACAATTAGAGCTAAATCAGGTGCTATTATTCGTTCAACAGAGGAGCGAGTGTTAACTCCTGAACAATTACAGCAAATTGAAAAAAGCTTAAAGCCAATTGTGGTTGAAGGAATGGTGCTCGGGGCAACTTCTGATCAAATCGAGCACATGATGAAAAAGGTATTTTCTGATTTGCAAATACCTGCAGAAGGGGTGTAGTACATGCTACTTGGCGTTTTTTCAACCGTCTACATCATTACACTAGCTCTACAATTATTCATTCCGTTTATAGTACGAGAAACAATCGCTTTTGGCGTTACAGTACCCGAACAAAATGTAAAACATCCCGCATTACGTAATATGAAAAAGCATTACGCTCAAATTGTTGGAATTTCTGGCGTCATATTTTTAATAATGATGATTGTTAGCTATTATTACCTTGCACTATCTGAGTTTATGCAAGGTAGCTTTCTGATTGGATGCTTGTTTGCGATGCTTACAGTTAGTATGACATTATATTGGATATACCACCAAAGAGTTTTAAAGCTTAAAAGAGAAGAGCAATGGGGCTTAAATATAAAACAAGTTCGTACTGTTGATGTAACGGCACGTAGTCGTGATGAAATGCTTCCATGGCCATTTTACGTAGTCCCTTTTGGTGTTACGGTGTTTCTCATTATCTTTACATTCCTCCATTATGACCAAATACCAGATGACATTGCTGTACACTGGGGACCAAGTGGTGAAGCGGATTCTTGGAGAAAGAAAACATATTTTACTGCGGTTTCAATGCCGCTTGTTATGCTGATGATGCAATGCATGATGTGGGGAATTGTAGATTCCATAAAGCGTTCTGCAATCAAGTTGGCCGTTAATCGTAAGGAAGAATCATTGGAAGATCAGTTGAAAAGCCGAAAGTATATGAGTTGGAACATTATGTTGTTAAGCTATGCCCTTACTATATTATTTACAGTATTACAGTTAAGCAATATCTATCCTTCAATGACTTCAGGAAATAGGCTATTACCGATATTTATTTTATTTTTATGCCTTGTTATTGGCTCTGTGCTTATTTACGCGTGGAAAAAACGCAAGTTGAGGGTGACATATGAAGATAATGTAGTTGCAGAAGTAATGGATGTTGATGAGGATCGCTATTGGAAGGGTGGATTAATTTATGTGAATCGTCAAGATCCTTCCGTTTTTGTAGAGAAACGTTTTGGGGTCGGTTGGACGATGAACTTTGCAAATCCACGAGGCTATATCGTAATTGGCTTGCCGTTACTTATATTGCTGTTGATTTCTTTCTTTTCGTTATAATATAAATGCGAAAGAAGTTAAAAATTCGCTACACTCCCGCGAGACAGCGATCATTGCATTTGTAGATCGTCCACACGGAATGGAGCGGATTTTTTGTTAAAGTAGTGTACCGGAAACAAGTCGGATGGGGGGAAGCTTGAATGAAAATTCTCGTTGTAGATGATGATGTACATATTTTACAGCTAGTAAATATTTATCTGACAAAAGAGGGCTATCAGGTGATACAAGCGGAAAACGGACAACAGGCACTTCAACTACTTGAGGGAAACTTGCCTGATTTGGCTGTTGTAGATGTCATGATGCCAGGTATGGATGGTTTTACATTAACTAAGAAATTGAGCCAGGACTACGATATTCCTGTACTGTTATTAACAGCAAAAGGCGAGCTTGAGGACAAGGAACGAGGTTTTTTGGCAGGCTCAGATGACTATGTTGTAAAGCCGTTTGAACCTAAAGAATTGCTGTTTCGCATAGGAGCGATATTGCGTAGATTAGATAAGAAAAATCAGATAAGCATCCAGGTGGGCCGGCTAGTTATTGATCGTCGTAGCTTTGAGGTGGTCATTGGGGAAGATACACTTGTTCTGCCTTTAAAGGAGTTTGAACTATTGGCTTTATTAGCTTCCCGACCGAATCAGGTGTTTACACGTAGTTTTATTATGGAGCAAGTGTGGGGCTATGACTATGATGGAGATGAGCAGACTTTAAATACGCATGTGAAGCGGATTCGTGAGCGGCTGCATCGTTATGAAACAGGTGTTGAGATTACGACGGTGCGTGGTGTTGGCTATAAGATAGAGGTTATTGCATGATGAAAACGTTATATAGTAAATTTGTTGTCACGACGATGCTCGTTATGATCGGCAGCTTGTGTATCGGCTTCTTAGCGACAAATATTTATTATCATCAAGTTGTAAAGGAAAAAAACGATGCGAAAAACGTGAAGATTGCGCAAGATATTGCGAAATACATTGAGTCGTCAAAGCCTAGCGATTTAGAAAATTATTTAACAACTCTTGGGGAAATAGGTTATCAGATTTATGTAACAACCGGTGACGAAGGACATTTTTTCGGCGGTAAGTATCGTGATAAAGCACTACCGCCCAAAACAGTCGAGCAGGTTTTAAATGGGGGAATTTATCATGGTATGCGTGATTTTCCTAAAGAGACTTTTGTGACAGGCTTTTTTGCGAATGAGTTAATAAATACGATAGGTGTGCCATTTACTTATGAAAATAAGCAGTATGCATTGTTCATTAGACCTGATATTCGCTTGTTGTTTTCTGAGGTTCATACGATACTTGGTGGACTTATTCTAGCGATGACAGTACTTAGTCTGTTGGCAATGCTACTTTTTGCTAAGGCACTAATTCGACCTATTACACAACTTACCGAGGCAACACATCAGCTTGCACATGAGAAATTCGATACGCTACTAGATATAGAGCGAGCTGATGAAATTGGACAATTAGCAGATAGTTTTAATGTCATGACAGAAAAATTACAGGAAAATGATCGAATACGTAAAGAGTTTATTAGTAATGTGTCCCATGATTTTCAGTCGCCGTTGTTGAATATTCAAGGCTATGTAGATTTACTAAAGAATCCGTCACTTACCGACAAGGAGAGGCAGGAATATACAACGATTATTGAACTAGAAACGAAGCGTCTGTCGACATTAACTAAGCAATTACTTTTACTAACATCACTCGATCAATCTACAAGGTTGTTAAAGCGTGAGCCTTATCGATTAGATGAGCAATTAAAGGAAACCGTAAGAAAATACCGCTGGCAGCTTGAAGACGCAAATGTACAATTATCGTATCAGCTTGAACCAGTAACATGTAATGGTGATGCTGGGCTATTGCAAAATGTTTGGGATAATTTATTGACGAACGCTATTAAATATAATGTCGAAGGTGGAGAAATTCATATTCACTTGCAAGAATTCTCAACCTCAATTGAAGTACTTATTAAGGACAGTGGCATAGGATTGACTGCTGAACAATTACAAAAGGCATTTGATCGTTTTTATCGAGTAGATGAGTCCAGAACAAAGCAAGGTACTGGGCTTGGACTAGCCATCGTGAAGCAAATTGCTGAGCTACATGGGGGAACGGTTCATATGGAAAGTGTTATGAATTCCGGCACAAAGGTCCGTGTTCACTTACCAAAATTGTAATGAGGAGTTCATGTAAAGTTCATGTTCACGAGATAAACTGCTGACTAAGTTGAAAAAACTTAGGGGGAGTTATTGTATGGAACTAAAATGGAGTATACGCCTTATTCGTCTTGCTGCGATTTTTGGCTTATTGGGAACGTATCTAGGCTCACATATTTCTGCCTCAGGTAGTTATGAATATAGACCGATACATGCACATATTTTGCTCGTAGGTTGGTTAAGTATGTTTGCATGGGGCATTTTCTATCGAGCTTTTAAAGTGAAATCGCAAAAATTAGTAACAGCACATTGTTGGACGGCTATTCTCGGAGTTTTTGGTTTAACACTAGGCATGTGGTTCTACAATATAAATCCATTTCATTTTAGCAGTACATTTACATTAATTTTCTTTATCATAGGTGGGACAACGCTATTAATTAGCTTTGCTTTATTTATCGTTGTAACATTTATGGTGAATCTAAAAGAAGAAATGAAAAGCTAAAAAATACCGTGTCACTGTCTTTATGAGGTGGCACGGTATTTTTTTGGAAGAACGGCTTTAATTGGCCTATTACAAAAGGTTTGATATGATATTTTTTTGAAACATATGCCATACGGAAATCAACCCTACTTTATGGTGATGGGTTCTTTTACTTTATATTTTCAAGAGACTTCTTAAGCCATTTTGTTGCCTCGGTATAGTCTTGAGCGACACCATGTCCTTTTTTGTAAAGCATACCGAGCTGGAATTGTGCTTTTTGATGCCCTTGATTGGCAGCAAGTCGATACAGCTGGGCTGCTTTCGCAAAATCCTTTGGTACCCCTTGTCCATGACTGTGCATTTGAGCTAATTGATATTGTGCTTTGGCATGCCCCTGAGCGGCAGCTTGTTCAATCCATTTTGCTGCCTCTGTATAATCCTGTGCGACACCTTTTCCCTTATCAAATAAATTACCGAGCTGATATTGAGCACCTGAATGCCCTTGGATGGCAGCTAGTCGATAGCAGCGCCTTGCCTCTTCTAAGTCCTGCTCGATCCCCAATCCATGCTCATATAATAACCCTAATTGATATTCAGCCTGAATATGGGACTGATCAGTAGCGGCTCTCCACCATTTCACTGCTTCATCATAATTCAAGTTAGCTTCATATAATAATCCGAGCTCGTACTGAGCATCCGCATACCCCTTTTCAGCGGCAGCTTTGAAGTAAGGGAGCGCTTTTTCTGGTTGCTGAAGTTGGTATACGTAAATATGTCCAAGCTCAAATCCTGCACTTATATGTCCAGTGTTAGTGGCTAATTGTAACCATTTTTCAGCTAAAGATATATCGTTTTCTTTGACATAGAGTACACCGAGGCAGTATTGAGCATTTAAGTGTCCTTTATGTGCAGCGAGCTTAAACCATTTTATAGCCTCTATACGATCCTGAGGAATACCTTGACCAGTGTTATATAGCATTGCCAATTGAAATTCCGCATTAGTATGGTCTTGAAGTGCAGCTAAATGGAACCATTGCGCAGCTTCTTCAAAATTTTGTGAGATACCACGACCTTTAAGGTACATATAGCCAAGATTATACTGAGAACTTGCATCACCAGCTAATGCGGCCATTTCAAAATAGGCTATAGCTTCCTCATAGCTTTGCTCAACGCCAGTTCCGTTGTGATAAAGGAATCCAAGGTTATTTTGAGCACTTGTATTCCCTTGATTGGCTGCTAGCATGTACCATTTTGCTGCCTCTGCAAAGTTTTGTGGCGTACCAAGTCCCTGATTGTATAAAACTCCTAGATTGTACTGTGCATCTGCGTTTTCTAAATCCGCAGCAGCTTTATAATAGCGAGTGGCTTCTTCATAGTCTTGTACAACACCATGTCCTAAATGATAAAGCACGCCTAAGCTATAAAGTGCATTTGCATCATTTTGAGCAGCGGCACGTTCATACCACATTTTTGCAACTGCATAATCTTTCTTAACACCACGACCTTGATTATAAAGAGCACCTAAATTATATTGAGCACTTGCATTCCCTTGTTTTGCCGCAAGCTCAAACCAGTTTGCGGCATTTTTATAGGCCTCAGTTGATTGATTATCTTGAAGAAGCATATTTACATCAAAAACTGATGTTATATTTTCAAAACTAGGGGCTAAGCGAATCATCTTTGACTTTACGCTAAGGTCATAGCGTTTAATAAACCATTCTACAATATCACTTATATAATCAAGAACAATCTTTGCGACCTTTGCTTCCACAATTTCACTACTATTACTAGAAGCCATTTTGTTTACAAGATTCATTAGTAAATAAATGCGACGTGGATGGATTTTTGTAACAAAGCTACGATTATTGAGTAATGACCGAATGTTTTTTAGCTTTGGTTCTGAATCCATTTCTAGTTTATAAAGTTCATATAAAATTTCCTCCAGTACAAGGAGTGATTTTTGTAAAGATAGAGCTGGCTTTGACGTGGCGAGAGAGCTAGCATCCTGTAAATTTTTAGCCAATTTAATGAAGGACAAAGCTTTTAGTTTCTTACATTGATCTTGGAGAATATCATATTGAATGACGATAGCACTCACCTCTTTCATAAAAGTCCTCTTTTTTCATATATCGGGAAAATACCGTTATTGTTGAATTGTCCTCGTTACATGATACTATGTTTTATAAGGAGACTCGTCGAGGTTTGAAGTAGCGATTAAAAAAGTACATCTGTCAAAGTTTCATGTTATCCGGGGGATAGAGATGATGAAAAATATTGCAGCAATTATACCAGCCTATAATCCACAACAGTCACTTATAACCTATGTCCATCAATTATTAGCCACCACCATTAGCCAAATTATTATTGTCAATGATGGTAGCGATCAAAAATATGCATATGTATTTGAAGAGTTAAAAAAGATTGATTGCTGTCAAGTACTAGAGCATGACCACAATATTGGTAAGGGAGGCGCACTAAAAACAGCCTTTGCTTATGTAAGGTCGCAAAGAAGCATGTTTCAAGGTGTCATTACAGTAGGTGCTCATGGGCAACATACTTTACAAGATGTAAAGCTCGTTTTAACGATGACAAAGGTATTTTCTGAAGGAATTGTGTTAGGAGTACGTAACTTCCATTCGGCGGACAGTAACCTTTTATCCTACTGGGGTAATCGTGCAACAAGTTTGTTTTTTGAAATCCTTTACCATAGAAGGTTAGTGGATACCCAAACAGGTTTGCGGTTTATTTCTATAAAGGAACTACCGTGGCTGATGAAAGTAAAAGGTGAACGATATGACTACGACACAAATATGCTAGTCGCTGCGCTTAAAAGAAAGTGTCCAATTTTTGAGGTGGAGATAGGTCAGTTACGAATAAAGAAAAATACAGTGATACAGTATGATGAAATAACAAATGCAGGGTCAATTATTGCTACCATGCTTATGAATTATTTAAAACCAAGGGAAAAATAGCTACATGTTAAATTTTGTAATAGGATAATAATTACTCAAGAGCGTAGCGAGTATAGAAAGAAGGAGCAATGATGATGGAATATTCAGATCAAGTGAAAAATCGTGTAAAGCGCATGGAAGGCCAGCTACGTGGGATCTTAAAAATGATGGAAGAAGAAAAGGACTGTAAGGCAGTCATTACTCAATTATCGGCTGTACGTTCAGCAGTAGATCGTACAGTTGGTGTCATTGTTAGCACGAATCTTTTAGAATGTGTACAAAATGCTGAAGGCGATGGCGAGAAAATGAATGAAGTTATTCAAGAGGCAGTTAATTTAGTAGTAAAAAGTCGTTAACATAAAGAGAAGCCAACTCGATAGAAAATGGCTTAGAAAACTCACTAAAAATAGGTGAGTTTTTATTTTTGTACAAAAATATAGTTTAATTCGATACTTATTTTTTATTAAAGGGAGTTTATACCTATGCGATGTTTATTGGTTATACAGTTAAAAGTCACAGTTAGTGAACTTGTCCGATAGATTCGCAGTCACTTTCTCTGTTATTCTAATTACAAGAATATAACAAATGGGAAGGTGATTTATTGTGAAAAAATGGTTGATAGGCGGAGCAGCATTGCTGATGTTAAGTCCAACAGCAGCTTATGCTCAACAGGCAGACGCTCGTTCAGTAAATACTTCCCCGGTGAGTGCTTATCATGTAGTAGCTAGTACTAACGTAACGACTTGGGATCAATTCACAACAGAAATCGTAAAGCAATTAAATAATTTCGCTCCCGAAATTAACATTACATATAGTGGACCAATGACAGATTTCAAAAAGAATTTTATGGAGTCCTTTAAAAAAGCACAGGAGCAAGCGGTCTATGCGGGTGGTCATATGGAAAGTACCAATATTTCTGCAGACTCAACAGGCAATGTAACGTTTAAAGTGAAGTATTTGACAAACCAAACGCAAGAAGCGGCGGTGCAAAAAAAGGTTGATCAATTATTAAAAGCGATTATTAAGCCTTCGATGACAGAGTTTGAAAAAGTAAAAGCGATTAATGATTATATCGTGTCAAATGCTACATATGGTACAAAAACAAAGGCTAGTCCCCATAGTGCTTATGCATTGTTAATGGAAGGACAAGCTGTGTGTCAGGGTTATGCGTTAGCAGCTTATAAAATGTTGGATCAAGCTGGATTCGATGCAAAGTATGTTGTTGGTACTGTTAATGGTAACGTGGCACATGCATGGAATTTAGTAAAGGTTGATGGTCAGTGGTATCATTTAGATACAACATGGAACGATCCATTACCAAATCGTTTCGGGGCTTCCTCGTACGATTATTTTTTAGTAACAGATGCACAACTAAAGAAAGATCATAAATGGATAGCATCAAATTATCCAGCTGCAACAAGTACAAAATATAACTATATGCTAAATGTTCATTTTGCATATCAGGATAAAAATACGCTATACTTTAGTAATACAGCCGATAAAGATAAATTGTATAAGCTTGATCTAGCAAGTGGTAAGAAAACAAAGGTCATTGATAAACGTGCCTTGTATATTACTGGAGCAGATGACTTTTTATATTTCAGTGATTACAGTAACAGCGGTTACTTAACGAAATTAAATCTAAAAACATTAAAAACTGAAGTGCTCGTGAAACAAGCAGTTACAGATTTAAGAATTAATGATAATTTTTTAGTTTATAATGTTAAGGGAAATGAACAGAAACTTAAAATTAAATAAGAATATCCTTATCTATTGATAAAATGAAAGCACAAAAGGGCCTCCAACTGAGTTCTTTGTGCTTTTTTTGTATATAATGAATACAGGAAACCGGTTGGAGGTGAGGATTTTGTGGAAAAAGTTAGCCATGATCGTAATAATCATTATTTTTATTGACCCCATTTATACGGCTGGTAAGGCAGTTGTACAACAAGTAATAACTTGGGCCAATAATGATGAGATAGAAACGATGCTTCTTTCAACAAAGGAAAAAATCATAGACGTTACTGCTAAACTTTCAGAGAATACCTCCATTGAAACGGCCACACCACCTATAGAAGACAAACCAGAAGAAGGAGTAGCCGTTACAGCTCCTGCAGTCAAAAAACCTGAAGCAAAGTTAGTTGTAACAAATGCAAAGGAAATGGCTGATGCGATGTATGCGTACTACAGTAGTTTTTCACCTACGTTTGAGATTCAATATAAAGGCAATACACAACGAATTGAACAGGTAGTGGAAGAAGCTTATGAAAATGCTATTAAAAGAGATGATTATGTATACGGCCATATTAGTAAACACTCAATTCGTTTTGAATATGGAGGAAGAACAGCCAAAGTATTTGGGGAGCAAAGTTATTTAATGACACCAGAGCAGTCCGGATATGTTGAAATGAATGTTCAAGAGGTCGTAGCTTCTATTGATAAACAATCATTAAGTGATGTAGAAAAGGTTAGGGCTGTCAATGATTATATCGTTGCCAATACCGCGTATACGGATCAAACGAATTCAAGTCCACATAGTGCTTACACAGTGCTTGCGGAACATGGTGGCGTTTGTCAGGGCTATGCATTGCTGGCTCATTCGATGTTACAAAAACTAGGTATAGAAACAAAATATATAGTAGGCTATGTCGGACAGGAAGGACATGCTTGGAATTTAGTAAAGCTGAATGGACAATGGTACCACCTCGATACTACATGGAATGATCCAGTACCTGATCGTAAAGGGGCAGTGCGTTATCAGTATTTTTTAGTGGATGATCGAACGATGGCAAAAGACCATACGTGGATTGCTGAAGACTACCCGAAAGCAACTAGTACAAAGTATAACTACTTTCACAATGTAGATTTCGCTGCAAAGGTAGGGCAACAAATATTTTATAGTAATGTTTCTGATAATAATAAATTGTACGTGCTTGATTTAGAAACAGGTAAATCGAAACGCGTTTCCAATTCACGCGCACAGTACGTTGTTTATGCGGATGGTTGGCTATATTTTAGTAATTATTCACAAGGAGCGTATTTAACGAAGATTCGTCCGGATGGAAGCGGAGAACAAATATTAAATCGGGAAGAAACGAAGGATTTATTTGTGAAGGACAACTATTTATATTTCACGACAAATGAACTGAAAAAAATGGCGCTTTAACTTGATCAACGAAAACGATTAATTTGCCAAAAATAAAGGGCCTATAACTTTGAGGTTAAATAAAGAATGACTCTTCTGCAAAACGAGAGGTTGATTTCCGTTCCGACTGGGCGCTTTGTTGCTGCCGCTTCGCTTTCGCACAGAGCAAAGCTTCCTGGGGGCGTCCGATGAGCCGCTTGGGCCAACATGAAGTTGGTCACGAAGGCGTTATCACAGGATGTGATGCTTTTAGCCTTCGTTCCTCTATTGCTAATCCCCAAGGAGTCGCCCAGTCTCCACTCCAATCAACCACTACACATAGAGTGTATCATCTAGTATGTCACTCATATATTTTAGACACCTTGATTTCATTGAACATAATAGTTTTCAACAACATGAAAGGCCTATGACATTACAGATTGTCATAGGCCTTTTTTGTTCGTTCTATAAGATAATGGATTGGTGGATGCTGACACAGAGAAACTTCAATTTGCGGATACATCGATTTCATTTCCTGAGAAAAAGTTTTAAAAATTAATGGATTATGCTTAATGGCACCACCATTACAATAAAGGCTAAAAGCGTCGCCTTGATAGTCGATTTTTTTCAACACAGCACATGCAAGGAGCGCTAGTTCATGAGCTGCACGCATTGATATTTGGATGGCACATGGATCCTTTTTGTCCACGGCATCTGCTAAAAATGCCCCCATTTTTGCAAGCTGCGCGTTCGTGTAAGATGGGTGAAACAGCCATGTAGCTAACTCTGTAACATCTTGGATCCGTAAGTGATTATAGACAGCACTTTTTAGTAGAGTCGGCTCACCGCGCCCGTCTTCCATGCGGAAAATGGCGCGTATTACTTCTTGCCCTAGCCAATAGCCACTGCCTTCATCTCCAGCACGATGTCCCCAGCCACCTGCACGTACTATTTGTGTACCGGTAAATGCGTAAGCGATAGCTCCTGTTCCAGCGATGAGTAACGCGCCTGCCTGTCCAGCAGTAACGCCAAGTAAAGTGGCTTGCGCATCATTTTCTATAATAAGCGTATCTATTTTAAGCTGTAATGCTGATAAGGCGTTATGAATGATTGCTGATACGATTTCATGATCTTTGGGAGAATCAATCCCAGCCATTGCAAAGGTAGCTACAGCAATAGTGGAGTCAGCTTGCTTTTGCAAAAAGTCCTGCACATTTGCTAATAACGCTTGCACTATTTCTGTAGCAGATTCAGCACCGATTGCTTGATAATTCGAGCCACTTGTTGATGTTGTATAGATTATTTCACCAGACTCGGCATGTACGAGCGCACATGCCGTTTTTGTAGCACCACCGTCAATAATAAGTAGCCATCCCATCATTGATTCCATCCCTCGATAAAGACTGTTAATTGTTTCTCTGCCTCAATGATTTTAGACTCCTTCAAACGGACCCACTCATTAAGGTTATGAGAATTTGCCTTGGAGCGCTCAAGAGATTCTTTCATCGTTACGGGCGCTGGACCCCCAAGTAATGTACGTACAGCAACGAAAGTTTCTGGTTTTAATGTGTTATAAAAATCTTCTTCAGAAATTTTTAATGGCTTACCAGTAATCAATTTGGATTGTGTGTTTGCTAGCCCCCACGTAAGGCTTGCTAGAGATTCCTCGCCATGAGAGAGCAAGACCTTAATACATTTACTAACAATACTATGTGCTTGGCGGAAGGAAATTCCTTCAGAACGCACTAGCGTATCGGCAAGCTCTGTTACATTGGCAAAGCTATTTTCAGCTCGATTTCTTAGTTTTTTCTTGTTCACATCCATCGTCACAACAAGCGAACCAAATAGTTCGTAAATACCTATTAAACGGTCGATGGCGCGCCATAAATATGGTTGCATATCATCTTCTGTGTCTACAATATCTCCAAAAGGTGTATTATGTACCATCTGTAATACTGTACTAGCGTCACCGACAACCGCTGATAACAATGAACGTGTATGCTCTATTGAAACAGGATTGCGTTTTTGTGGCATGATCGAGCTAACTTGTACGTACGGGCTCGCCAACGTAAATGCATTGAATTCCTGTGTAGCCCATAGTAGAAAATCCTGGGATGTACGGCCAAGATTAAGTGCCGCAAGCTGAACGATACTCGCTGCCTCTGCGATATAATCCGCACCAGCAACAGCATCCCACGCATTCTCGATAATATCATCGAAGGCCAATAACTCACGCATGCGCTCTCGATTAATATTGAAGCCAGTTGTCGTTAATGCTGCTGCTCCCATACTACTGCGATTCACTGTTTTGTAGACATGCTGTAAACGTTCAAAATCGCGTTCAAGTTGATCGATGACAGCCTTCAAATAATGAGCAAAAGTTGTTGGCTGTGCCTGCTGCGTATGTGTATAGCCAATCATAATCGTATCAACGTGCTCCTCAGCAGCAGCGATTAAATCATCCCGTAATGTCAATAATTCTCGCATAAGCAATAACAATTTTTTTCTTAAAGTCATTCGATAGATGGCAATGCCCATATCATTACGACTTCTCCCAATGTGAAGATTTCCAGCAACATCGCCAGCTAGCTCTATTAATTTATTTTCGATGCGGAAAAACAAATCCTCATATAGTGGGCTGTAATCCTCTATACGATAATAGTTCAAATCTAGTTTCTTTAGAGCGATTCCGATTTCTTTAGCTTCTTCTTTTTTTACTAGTCCCTGTTCTTCTAACATTTTTAAGTGTGCAATATTGATTTGTAGAATAATTGTTAAAAAGTTTTTCTTGGCTTCATCGTAAGCTGGCTGTAAGACAATTTTACGATAAATATTAGAAGGGAAGATCATCCCATCTTCTTGCTGTGTTTTGTTGCGAAAATCTTCAAACATATGAATTGCCTCCTATTAGATTAGCAGTTATATGGCCGAACCAGCACTGCCTTTAGATAACTTCTCAGAAATAATAAGCACAATTAAAATTAAACAAATTTGTAAGACGCCATATGCACAAGCAGTTCCAAATTTAAACGAATATAGTTTTTGGAAGATCGCCACTGATAAAGGGATGGTCGACGTACTGTAAATAAGAATGGACGCAACGAATTCGCCAAAGCTTTGAACAAGTGCTAGTAACGTACCTGCCAAAATGCCTGTAAATGTAAGGGGAAGTACAATACGTCTAAATGAATACCACCATGTTGCACCTAAACTCCGTGACGCTTCTTCGATAGATTGATCTAATTGAACAAGTGATGCCGATGTCGATCGGAAAACAAGAGGTAAATGCCTAATAAAATAAGCTAACGGCAAGATCCAGAACGTCCCGACAAGAACTTGATTAAAGGCGAATATATTTTCTGTACTAAAGGCTGCAATCAAATTGACAGCTACAACCGTTCCTGGCAATGCCCAAGGAACCATAATTAAAATATCAAGTAATGTTTTACCTTTAAAGTTTAAGCGACCCATTGCATAGGCTGCTGCAACACCGAAAAGGATGTTACCGAATGTTGCAACAATCCCCATTTGAATGGAGTTCCAAATCGGTCGCCACGTCCGTTCATCTGTAAAAAGTGCTTGATAATGATCTAATGTATAGTCTGTTGGGAGAATTTGCGTTTTCCATGCACCATCAACGGAAAATGAAATTAAAATAAGCACTAAAATCGGGAAAATTAAAATTAATGTTCCTATGAAAGATGCAATAGTCGCTATAATTTTCATGCCTCTTGAAGACACTTCAGAACGGTGAACACTAATCCCTTTACTGAGGTTTTGATAATTTCGACGGTTTTGATACCAGCGCATCACAATTAAAAAGGTAATGGATACAAAGGATAAAATCATAGATTGTGTCGCTGCCATATCTAAATTCCCATTCGTACGAGATAAATAGATTTGCATGGTCATAGTACGTTCGACACCGAACATTAAAGGTGCCGTGTAGGATGCCATAGATATCATAAAGACGAGTAAGGAGGAGGCAACAATCGAAGGTGTTAACATGGGCAAAATAACCTTTGTCCATACCCGAATACGCCCGGCACCTAAACTAGTAGCGGCTTCTTCTAAAGCTGGATCAAGACCTTTTATAGCTGCTGAGGCGGTTAAGTAGAAGTAAGTGTACATAGTGAATGTATGTACTACGATAACCCCCCATATGCCTTTTAATGAAAAGGGTACTTGCTCTAAACCAAATAGGTGTTGAAACGCACGTGGGAAAATACCACTGTCTCCATACAAAAAAGTAAAGGACAGTACACCTACTAACGGAGGAAGAGCCATAGGTACCAATACTAAAACAGAGAGTATCCGTCTACCTGGGAAATTATAGCGTTCCAGAAGAAATGCCATAGTTACACCGACGATCGCACAACAAATAACACTGATAGCGGATATATATATACTAGTCCACAATGCCTCTATATTTGCTGGGCTAGCTATATTAAAGAAATTTTTATAATTAGAGAGTGCATCATCACCTGAAAAGCTCTCTTTAAACGTTTGATAGAACGGGTATACTACATAGGCAAACAACACTAAAAATAAAGGTGCCACTAAAATATAGACAAACCAGTTCGAGCTAGTTAGACGTGTCCATGCATTTCCTTCAGAAGAACTGTCGTGTGTTTTTTCCATGTTAGTACCCTCCTATTCTCCTAAAAAATACAGTGAATCTTGGGCTATAGTTAGAGTAATTTCTTCACCAATTTTTTTGAATTGACCATTCATATTAATAATCATTACTTTTAGTGAAAAATCTAGACATTCTACAATGTAGTTCACACTAATTCCTGTAAATTCAACAAAAGCGATTTTACCTGTTAATGTGTTTTCACCAGTACCTTCATGAATAGATTCAGGACGAATAGAAATAAACACTTTGTATCCAATCATATGCGTTAAAGCGGGGGAGCTTTGTTGTTTTCGCCCAATGAGAACAAGTCCACTCGCCGTTTTTACTTGTATATCGTTACCGTTAATAGCATCGATTGTCGCCTCAATTAAGTTCGTCTCACCAATAAAATCTGCTACGAAGCGGTTTGAAGGTCGATTATAAATTTCTAGTGGTGTACCGATTTGTCTGACGTGCCCATTCTCCATGACCATTATCCGATCTGACATAGACATAGCTTCCATTTGATCATGCGTAACATAGATGGTTGTAACACCGAGCTCGGATTGAATACGTTTTATTTCTACGCGGGTTTCTTCGCGTAGTTTAGCATCTAAATTCGACAAGGGCTCGTCTAATAATAAAATATCAGGCTCTATGACAAGCGCCCTTGCTAATGCAACTCGTTGCTGCTGCCCACCAGATAATTCATTAATTTTCCGATTACCATATTGCGATAAATGGACAAGCCCTCTAATACGGTCAACTTTTTGCTTAATCTCTCCCTTTGAAAATTTCCGTACTTGTAATCCAAAAGCGATATTTTCGTCTACCGTCATATGTGGAAAGAGGGCATAATTTTGAAACACCATACCAATATTCCGTTTATTAGGTTGAAGCCTTGTCACATCAAAATCATCAAAAAGAATTTTTCCTTCCGTTGGGTAATAAAATCCGGCTATCATCCTTAGTGTTGTCGTTTTCCCACAACCACTTGGACCGAGGAAGGTAAAAAATTCACCAGATTTAATATGAAGATCTAAATCTTTTACGCCGTGAATGTGACCGAATTTCTTAGAGACATTTTCTATTTTCACACTTTTCAACTGAAATGCTCCTTTCTCGTTAGAAAATTAGTTGCATGAAGCCTCGAGCAAAATATACTCGAGGCTTATAAACATGAACAATATTCGTAGATGTCTTAGATTTCAGAACCATAGGACAAGTTAATTGGTCACTTTTTTCCGCGCCCTTTAATATTGTTATCCCAATGCTCCATCCATTCAGCTTCTTTCTCAGTCATGAGCTTCCAATCTATATCAAAAGTTTTTAAATCTAATTCTTTATACCACTCAGGCATTGCCTCTTTATCGATATCTGAGCGAGTAGGGATTTGATAGTAATCGTTGGCTAGTTGAGTCACCATTCCTTTTTCAAATATGAATTCTGTGAAGAGCTTTGCATTCTCTAAGTTTTTCGCATTGTTCACAACACCAACACCATCAACTAAAATCGGTGCACCACTCTTCGGATAAATGTAATCGAACGGATAATCAGTCGTATATTTCTTTAATAAAATATCTTGCAAATTCCATAAAGAAACGCTGCCTTCTTGTCGTGTCATCTTTAAATAAAGTGCATTTGGATCTTGTGTATATTCCTTCGTGTTAGCATCTAATTTTAATAACCAATCGTAGCCCTTCTCAGGTGAATCTGCGCCTTGACGTAAAATCATAGAGGAGTAAATAGTGCGCATCGTCCCAGATGCTAATACACCCCGAATTAAAATTTTATCCTTCCACTTTGGATCTAATAATTCATCCCAATCCTGTGGACCCGTTTCTTTCTTTAATACATCACTGTTAATCATAATAACTTCGGGTAGTAACATTTCACCAAACCAACGACCATCTGCATCTTTATAAGCTGCATCAATAGAGTCGCTAAAGCTAGGCTTCCAAGCCTGAAGTAAACCTTCATCGGCGCCGACAGTTAGTGCAGATTGCGTACCGCCCCACCAAAAATCAGCCTGAGGATTAGCCTTTTCACCACGTAGGCGTTCTAAAATTTGCTGTGCACCCATCGTTAAAAATTCCACTTCAATGTCCGGGTACTTTTCATTAAATTGATCGATTACCTTTTGCACCATTTCTTCATCGCGCCCCGTATAGATCACAAGCTTTCCAGATGGCGTAGCTGCCACATCGGTCTTTTCAGAATCGGACGTTTTGCTAGTTGCTGCATCTTTTGTAGAAGTCTTATCACTACTACAAGCAGCTAAGACAACAACCATCAGCACAAGTAAAAAGCCGAAGATACGTGTTTTCTGCATAATCTTCCCCCTCCCTAATAGTGAAAAACTTACATATAGCAGTATAATCCGGAGACCTTACATTAATGTTAGAATAATTAAAAAATTATAATTGGAATTATCATAGCTAAGTAAATACTAGATAGCAATGGTACTTAACTAATGTCGAGAACTCTTTAAAGTAACGAGAAGCTCCAATTTTGAGGACTTTGAGAATAGATTATCAAAATATGTTCAAAAGTGAACAAATATTGATTTTAGTAATTTTGAAATGAATGCTACGATTTAAAGCAAGAATATCTCTAAACTTTAAGGAACGAATTATATGACTGGAGATGAAATTCATGAAAGAAGCCTTACTAAAAATTGATTTTCAAAGTTATATATTAGATTTTATAGATCAAAAAGAAGTACTGGATAATAGATAAATATTGGTGGATTTATTTGAGCGAGAAGGAAAAGAGATTATATTTGTAAAAACATTGTAGAAAATGATGATATTAATGAGGATATTCAAATGGATATAAAAGAATATTCCGTGTTCGAAAAAAATCCAAATGCATTTAGTAATAAAAATCTTTATAAATATCTTCAAAAAAAAGGAATAGAACGTTTAGTTTATTAATCATAGGATTTAACATTGAATATTGCTTTCTTTTTACCTCAATTGTTGCAAGCCACTTAGGGTTTTAGACGACCATGATAGAAGATGCTAAAACGGTACAGCTGGAGATGAAAATTCATATGAAATACCAGGGTTAGATATTGTAGATTTTGTAGGCACTATACTTAATTGATCTGATTATGTAGAAGTTCTATATTATGATGAATATATGGATTTTTTTATTTTGAGAGTAATAAGTTCTCTTAAGTTTTCTGGTGATCCTGCTTTTATATCTTAATTATGTATTCTACATTTGATTTCTGCTGTATATAAGGTTAAGGTAAATATTGTTATTTTATTTAAAGAATAACAATATCGGACTAAGTTCACTAACTTTAATATACGGATGAAAGAGGATAAAACTATGAGTAAAACTGTGACAGTTGATTTTCTTTATAGAAATGAACTGTGTGAAAATCTAGAACTTTGGATGATCATGCCTCCTGCTATTCAATTTAACGAGAATAATGTAAAGCCCGATCAAGTTACAAAGGTTCCAACAGGGGAGAAACTAGGGTACTACATTTTAAATAAAGATCAGAGCTTACATCTTAATTATAAAATAGAATTATATAGTGCTAAAAATGAAAAGAAGACATTGACGGATGCAGAAAGAAATTTTTATTTGAGAAATACTGTTCTTTCACCAATAAATACAGATACAATAAGGTTAGCAAAAGAAATTACCAGTAAACAGGGAAATAATTATGAAAAAGCACGTGCTATTTTTTATTATATTGTAGATAATTATCGCTATATTTATCCCCCAAGTAGTAGGGGTGTTAACTCGTTTCTCGAAGTAAAAGAAGGCGATTGTGGGGAATTTTCATTTCTCTTTACCGCATTATGTAGAGTATTAGAAATACCAGCAAGGACAGTAGTTGGAAGCTGGGCATATGGGGAAATGAATGCCCATGTTTGGAACGAGTTCTTTATAGAAGATGAAGGTTGGATTTCGGTCGATACAAGTATGGCCTACATACAAAAGAAAAGACCATTTAGGTTTTTTGATGGTTCTTTAAAGTCGTTACATTGGAAAAAATACTTTGGTAAAACCGAAGGACAACGAGTTGTTTTTTCTAAAGATACGGAAATAGAATTATTACCGGAATATAAGAATGATGAAGAAGCCTTAACTTTAAATCCCATTCTCATTAATGGGGAGCCTTTTTGTTGGGGACAGCAATCCCTTAACGGAAGTGCTCCTTACTTACAACCTGTATATGTGAAATATGAACAAAACGATGATTTATTTCCATTGATAGATACATCACATTTATTTGGAACTTGGAAAATACGAGAACATGGAATAAAGCGTTTTTTAGAACGCCCAAAAGAATTTTTCCTGATTATCGCTTTACTAACTATGGCATTAAATTTTATCTTTCCAAACTTCTATTTAGAGGGAACTTATAAGTCGATGTTTATTATGTATACTCTATGTTTCATATTAAGAAAAGAACGTATCATTATTTTTAGTATTTTTTTATATTTTATGACTTTATCTCTTTTATCAACTTTAAATTAAGAATAAACATATCATATCTTAAAACCCTACCAAATAGAAAATGGAAATCCTAAAGATACTTTAAACGGCATAAACCCTGTGTTCCAGTGGGTTTATGCCGTTTAATCGTTTCTAGAGAAATAGATTTTTATCTAAAATCAGTTTAGATGTGAATTTGTAACTCTTCATTTCTATAAAATTGAAATTATCAAGTTTTGTTTCAAAATCAACAAAAATTGATTTTTTTTGTTTTGAAATTAATGTTATATTTTTGGGTGCCAAAAGGAAATAACTTGTTTTTTAAAAAATAGAATTGGAGTGATGTATCGTAATTTACTTTGGTTAACTTGTTGAAATTTAGATAAATTCGATTATAAAAAATGCTCTAAGACAATTAAATATTGATATTAATATATTTTAATATTAATAAAGTTTATAACTGCTAAATAAAGGGTATCTATTTATTAGGTGCACTTTCCAAATGTGTCGAAAGGAGATTGCAAAATGAAAAATGCCTTTTTGCTATTGGCTTCCATAATTTTAGTGTTCTCTCAATTGTCATTAGGTAGTCTATCTGTTTATGCAATAAGTAATGCCGAGAATGATATTGTATTGCCAAATGAACATGAAAATGAGAGAGAAGCACCTAACAATGAAGCTGAAACCGTAACTTCAGATAATGAAGACGAAGCTATATTGCCAAATGATAGTGATGATAATATTTCTTCTCCAAGTAATAATGATGAAGAGGAAATGGGACCGTTAAACAGTGAGGATAATAGTACCATTCTCGAGACGAAAAATGAGGAGGGTTATATAACAAATGATGTAGGCAATAGTGTTGTCATTATAGGATATCAAGGTGATAAATCAGATATCGTAATTCCTAGTGAGATCAATGGTAAACCAGTTATAGAAATAGGAGACGAAGCATTTTCTGGCAAACAGCTCACAAATGTAACGATTCCGTCAAGCGTGAAAATGATAGGAAAGTTTGCATTTTCAAATAATCAATTAACAAGTATAGAAATACCCTCAAGCATGACAACGATAGGAATCTATGCATTTTCAAGTAATCAATTAACAAGTATAGAAATACCCTCAAGCATGGCAACAATAGCAACAGGTGCATTTTCTTATAATCGATTAACAAGTGTAGAAATACCCTCAAGCGTGACAACGATAGGAGGCCATGCATTTATAAATAATCGATTAACAAGTGTAGAAATACCCTCAAGCGTGACAACAATAGGAGGCTATGCATTTTATCAGAATCGATTAATAAGTATAGAAATACCCTCAAGCGTGACAACAATAGAAACGAGTGCATTTTTTCAGAATCAATTAACAAGTATAGAAATACCCTCAAGCGTGACAACGATAGGAAGCCATGCATTTTCTCAGAATCAATTAACAAGTATAAAAATACCTTCAAGTGTTACAACAATAGAAATGGGTGCATTTTCAAATAATCAATTAACAAGTATAGAAATACCCTCAGGCATGACAACAATAGAAAGTGATGTATTTTCAGGTAATCGATTAACAAGTGTAGAAATACCTCCAAGCGTGACAACGATAGGAAGCTATGCATTTTCTCATAATCGATTAACAAGTATAGAAATACCCTCAAGCGTGACAACGATAGGAAGCTATGCATTTTATCAGAATCAATTAACAAGTATAGAAATACCCTCAAGTGTGACAACAATAGAAATGAGTGCATTTTCAAATAATCATTTAACAAGTATAGAAATACCCCCAGGCGTGACTACAATAGGAGAGCGTGCATTTTCTTCTAATCATTTAGATTTTGTAATCTTTCATGGTGCACCTGAATTCCAGTGGGCTAACCCAACTCCTTTTGAATTTCAATATAAGAGTGGGAAATCTTTTTTGGGGTGGTTTGAAGATGAAGATCATACGATAAATTGGAGTAATTCTGTATCTAAAGCAATGACTATTTACGCTAAGTGGAGTCCCTTGACTGTCAAGTTTGATGCCAATGGAGGAAGCGAAGTACCATCCCAAACAGTAGAATATGATGAAGTAGCGAAAGTACCATCTCCTCCAGTGAAAGCAGGCAATACATTTGAAGGGTGGTATAAAGACAAAGAGCTGACAAAAGCATGGGATTTTGACTATGATGTCGTGAAAAATGATATAACGCTATACGCTAAATGGTCGAAAGCAAGCTACATCGTTACTTTTGAAGCCAATGGAGGAAGCGAAGTACCATCCCAATCTGTAGAATATGGTGAATTAATAAAAGCCCCATCCACTCCAGTAAAAGCAGGATACACATTCGGGGGTTGGTATAAAGACAAAGGTCTAACAGACGTGTGGGATTTTACAAAAGACGCAGTGACTAAAAATGTTACGTTGTATGCGAAATGGACAAAGGATCATACGTCGGGAGGGGGATCTGGTGGAGGTTCCGATGGAGGCTCGCCAAACTATAAAGTCATTTTTGACTCTAATGGAGGAAGTAAAGTGCCGTCACAAACGGTTGGCTATAATGACCTCGGGAAAGCCCCAGCTACTCCGGTGAAGGAAGGCTATCAATTTGAAGGCTGGTATAAGGATAAAGAGTTTAACAATGCATGGGACTTTGCAAAAGATAAAGTAACCGCAGACATCACGTTGTATGCGAAGTGGACAAAGGACTATATAGTTACGTTTGAGTCAAATGGAGGCAGTAAAATTCCATCGCAAACAGTGCCATATAAAGCTTTAGTAAAAGCCCCTTCTAATCCGAAGAAGAAAGGCTACCTATTTATCGGCTGGTATAAAAACGATAAATTCACAAAAGCATGGGATTTTGCAAAAGATGTCGTTACAGAAGACTTAACATTATATGCACGATGGATGAAGGATAGTAAGCGCTGTGACATTACTTTCGAGGATATTGATCGAAACTGGGCACAAGATATGATTAAAGAAGTTGCCAAGCGATGCATTATTATAGGTTATCCAGATGGCACTTTCCGACCGAATGATGTGATTCAACGTCAACACGTAGTGCTTATGATTGATCGTGCGTTACAACCAGCGTCAGTTCGAGAGGCTGTATCCTTTTCGGATGTCCCTAAAAGTCATGTGAATTATGAACAAATTACACGACTTCAACAAGCAGGTATCGTGGATGGTTCGAACGGGGCATTTCGACCAAACGCTTCTATAACACGTGCCGAAATGGCTAAAATTTTGGTGCTTGCATTTGGTTTAACGCCAGAAGGCAATAGTACATTCAAGGATGTCGATCCATCACACTGGGCGAGTGGATATATTGCTGCTTTAGTAGACCATAACATTGCATTAGGCGATGAAAACGGTAATTTTAGACCAAATGATAACTTAACACGCGCTGAATTTACGGCGTGCGTGTATAGAGCGCTCGGTTTATAAAAGTTAATAAAGAAATAAGGGAGGTGTATCAAAAAAATGATACATCTCCCTTTAAAATTTAGATTAAAGTATTTACTTACTATTAGGCTCTAAAGATTTATCCTTTTGTCGTCGCTGAGAAAGTATTGTCGGTAGCATCATACCTAGAATAACCAAAATAATACCCGCTATTTGTAAAAGAGTTAAAGGTTCATGTAAAACAATAACTGAAACAGTTACAGCCACGGGTAACTCGATAGCACTTAAAATAGAAGCAAGGGCTCCTCCTACTTTCGGGACAGCTATAGAGAATAAATAGATCGGCAAAATAATACCGAAGAGTCCCAATGCTAGTCCGAATTTCCATAAACCACCAGTGAATAATTTGCCGTTCCAAAGAACTTCAGGGTTTAGGAAAATACTAATAATGATAAGGGCGACAAAGGAAACAATCAACACGCGTGATGTAGTTGTAATACCCTCCACGTGGCGAGAGTTAAATTGGATAAAGCAAGCAAAAGTAAAGGCAGCAGCAAAACCTAGAAGCCAGCCTTGAATAGCGATACCGCTTAAATCTACATTTAGTACACCAGCCGCTAAAATAGTTCCAGCAAATAATACAATGATAGAAATCACTTCAGTCCGACTTGGTAAGCGTTTATGAAGTGCGCAATCTATTAATAAGCCGATCCACGTGAATTGGAAGAGCATGACTACTGCAAGAGATGCGGGAAGATACTTTAATGATTCCCCGTATACAATCCCTGTAGTACCGGTAAGTATCCCGGCGCACACTAAAATTAGCAGTCCCTTTTTAGAAAGCTTCGGTAATTGTCTTTGTGTCACTATAAAAATAGTTGCAACAAGCATAAAGCCAATAATATATTGACTTGATACTGCCTCTCCTGTTGTAAAGCCGTGCTGCATAGCTACTTTGACAATTGTCGATAGTATTCCGTAGCTACTAGAAGCAATGACAATCAATAGAGGATAAATTAAATTCTTTTTCATGTTTTTTATTTCACTTCCTAAAATTGCTTGACCATATGATGAAATGGTTCATCGATTATGGACCATGGCTCTGTAATAACAAAGCCCATACGTTCATAAAGACGACGAGCGTCCTCTTTTTCCGTTTCAACATTTAATGATAATTTTGAATAGCCTCGTTTTTGCGTTTCCTCTAAGGCGAATTGTAGTAATAATGTTCCTATTCCTTTACCACGTGCTGCTGGTGATACACAAATAGTATCAATATAATATTCATCTTCATGGGCTTCTTTATCGATGATGACGGATGGCGCATTTTTTTCTTCAAGCCATTTTACGAGATTTGCATCCATTTGAATGGCTTCGACACCATTATAGTAAACAAGAATTCCTAGTACTTGCTCATTCTCAACAGCAACATAAGTATTTAAATAGGAATGTCGATTATCCTCACGCTTGAATAGTACAGTAAGTTCTTGTTCTACTGCTTTAGTTGTCTGTTCTCCTGTTAAACGGTTGGCAATTTCACCAATCGCATCAATAATTAGTGGTATAACGGCATGGGCATCCTGTGGTTGCGCTTGTCGAATTGTAATACTCATTGTCAAAATCCCTACCTTTCTATAGGCAAGTATAACAAAGATAAAGGATGACTCAAGTTTTTGAATAAATGGTGATATTCTGACGGCATCTTTACCTTCTTTCAACGAGTGTCCAAACACCCGCTGAAAGAAGGTAAACCCTCCGGACGCAATTATGCCAAGGCATAATTGATTATTTTTCCGAAAGTTTAAAACTTTATACGATATCTGATTTCGTGTTACTCTATAATGACTAGAGTTTCAGGAGGACAACAATGACAAAGGAAGATAAAGATTATATTTTAGTTTATGGAGATGCTTTTATTGACTATATCGCCGATGATGTAACAAATACATCTTTTACTAAATATATGGGTGGTGCGACGGTAAATGTTGCTGCGGGAATTAGCCGTATTGGTGCCCCATCTGCATTAATTACGATTACTGGAGACGACGAAGGCTCTCAATTCGTTCGAGATGGCCTTGCACAAGAAGGGGTAAACCTGGATTATGCGGTATTTGACCCTGCGAAGCGTGTTAGTGGTGTCTATGTTCATTTAACAGAAGCATGTGAGCGGATTTTTAAAGATTATGTCGATGAGACGCCAGATTTACAAGTAGAAGCAACACAATTAAACGAAGCAGCTTTTAAACATGCATCTGCTTTAACAGTGTGCTCGGGGACTATGTTCCATCCTACAGCCCTTGATACAACACGTGCTGCTGTAGAAATGGCAAAGGAAAAAGGCGCAATTATCGCAATGGATGCGAATATTCGCCCTTTACGTTGGAGCAGTGAGCAGATTTGCCGTGAGACGATCACGTCATTTTTCGAGAACGTAGATATTTTAAAGGTCACTGATGAGGAATTATTTTTCCTGACAGAAACAACTAACTTGGAAGAGGGAATTGAGCAATTAAACAGCTATTTAGTGCCTATTATTTTAGTAACAGTAGGGGAAAATGGCACATATGCGGTATTAAATGGTGAGGTTATCCATGTACCGACAGAAAAGGTTGTGCCAGTAGATACTACAGGAGCTGGAGATGCATTTATGGCTGGTGTATTACGCGATGTTCATTACAATGGTTTACCTACAACAGAGGAAGAACTTGCTCGTTGTGCAAGTTTTGGCAATAAGCTAGGTGCTTTGGCAGCTACTAAAGCAGGGGCATTAACAGCTCTTCCGTACTATGATGATATTAAGCATTTACTTAAATAGTCGTTTGGAGTGTGCATACAATGGAGAAAAATTACGATGTATTAGTGAAGGATCGATTATTCTTTGGCGGTGCAAAAGATGCAGATGTAGCTTTTGAACAAGAAACGGTGGATATTGTGATTGATGTTCGCGTAAACGGTTTATCTAATGAGGAGCAGGAAGCAGTTTCATATGTGTACAAGCATATGCCAATTGCTGATGAGGACATAGCAGTAGCGCCATCTATTCAAAACGTTGCAAAAGAAATTGTTGCTGCCTATGAGAATGGGCAGAAAGTGTACTTCCATTGCGGAAGCGGAGGAGGCCGCGCAGGAGTGGCAGCCACTGCTGTACTAATGGAGCTTGGCATGACGGATTCTCTAGAGGAAGCGAAAGAGGCTGTAAAGAACGCGCGTCCACAAGTAACAATTCGACCAAAAATGGCAGATGCTTTGCAGAAGTTATATAAATAAGTGAGAAGGTGTACCGGATTTTGGTACATCTTCTTTTTTAGTTAGTCGATAAACATTAAAAGTTGGAAGATAAAACGTGAAAGTTAATCGAGGCGATAATTTCTGCAAGCATGCCGATAAAATTAAAAAGTTGGATGACATTTTGTTAAAACGTATGTCATGTGCATAGGTTGACCATTCTCAACATACATAAAATTGTGCTATGCACATTAGAACAGTTTTTTGTTATAGTAATGATATAACAAAGGTGAGGTGATCTCTATGATGGAGGAGTTAGCGGAAGTTCCATGGGCAGTCATAGCACCACTAATTGTGGTTCAATTTATTTTAATGATTGTAGCTCTAGTTGATTTACGAAAAATCCATGCAACAAATGGGCCGAAAATTTTATGGGTGTTTCTTATCATTTTTACTAGTTATCTTGGTTCGATTGCGTACTTTATAGTGGGGAGAAAACAATCATGACAATATTACTTCAGGTAACAGGACTTACAAAGCAATTTGCAGAAAGAGTAGTTGTAGATGGAATCGAGTTCACGTTAGAAAAAAACACATCGACAGCTTTAATTGGACCTAATGGCGCTGGTAAAACAACGACATTATCGATGCTAACGGGCTTATTAAAACCAACTTCTGGCAGTGTGAAAATGTTGGATGGTGATGTAAGAGCCAATATTGGTTTCTTGCCACAATATCCGCAATTCCATCCTTGGTTAAGCGCGTTAGAGTTTACTGAAATGGCTGCAAAGTTAAATGGTGTGCCTGCAAAAAAAGCAATAGTAGAGGCACAAAAAACACTTGAGTTTGTAGGTCTAGGTAATGATGTAAATAAAAAAATTGCTACATTTTCTGGTGGCATGAAGCAACGGCTTGGAATTTCCCAGGCAATTGTGCATAAGCCTAAATTACTGTTATTGGATGAACCTGTGTCTGCATTGGATCCGGTAGGTCGTAGAGAAGTTCTTGATTTGTTAAAGGGTTTACAACAAGAAACGACTATTTTATATTCGACGCATATTTTAAATGATGCCGAAGAGATGACCGATCAATTATTATTTTTACGCGATGGGAAGTTAGTAGAACAGGGGACATTACGTGAAGTTCGACAACGTTTCGATGAACCAAATTATGTTGTTGAATTTAGCAATGAAAAAGAGGCAAAACTTTTTGCCAGTCAATCTGAACTTGTTGGGGAAGCAAAGGGTCGTAATGTATATATAGAAATTATTGATGAAAAGCCGAGTATGCAAGAGCTCCTTCAATATTTAAGTAGTAGTCCTTATAAAATACGAAAAGTGGAGCGGCAAACAGCATCGCTTGAAGAGATTTTCATGAAGGTGGCGAGAAAAATATGAGAGGATTTACTGTACTTCTGCAAAAGGAATTCAGAGAAGCTTGGAGAAGCTGGAAGTTTTTATGGATACCTCTTGTATTTGCATTGCTCGGTATGAGTGATCCACTAACAAACTATTACATGATGGATATTTTAAATGCTGTTGGTAACTTACCAGAAGGCTTTGAAATGTTGATGCCAGAATTAATGCCAGTTGACCTATTACAAGCTTCCATTGGGCAATTTCAAACGATCGGTCTACTCGTATTAATAGCTTCTTTTGTAGGAGCCATTAGTAAAGAAAGAGCAAGTGGGATGGCTACTTTATTGTATGTCCGTCCTATATCGTTCGGCGCTTATTTTATGAGTAAATTTATCGTCATGAGTACTGTTAGCTTAATTAGCATTTTAGCTGGTTTTGCGGCGAGCGTATACTATACGGTCGTGCTTTATGGGACATTTGAGATAGGGACACTGATAGCAAGTTTTTTCACGTATTTTTCTTGGCTACTCTTCGTAATAGCAGTGACATTAATGATGAGTGCGGCTTTTACAACAGTGGTAGCAACAGCATGTGCATTCGCTGTCATATTCATTGGGCAAATAGTGGATGCTTTAATAGGTGCATTTTGGACAATATCACCGTGGAAATTACCGGTATATGGCGTTCAATTAATGAGGGGCACGATGGATATGTCGGATTATTGGTGGAGTCTATCTATTACATTAGTGATCACGATAATTTGTATGAGTATCGGAGCTTTGACGATGAAGAAAAACGCACCGATGACGAAAATTTAACTTCTTTCAGCGGGTGTCCAAACACTGGTTGGAATAGAGGAGCACAGTCTAAAAACGGAAATGATCGACATCGAATCGGCCCTCGAGAACTCCATGTCTGTACTTTGTTTTTAAATAACTTAATTATATTCAAAAGCATCAACTTGGTAGATTTTTATCGGGTTGGTGTTTTTTTTTTTAGGTAACGCCGGCTCCAAACCGAATCGGTATTGTAAACCGTCAGATATTGTGAAAATAGATAAAGCAAGACGAGACAAGCTGTTAAGGGCTTGATCGTCTTGCTTTATCCTTCAAGCTTATATATAAGGAGCCGTTTGCTTGAACTTGGGCAAAAAAGACATCTGTAACGGATTGGACATTTTGTTTTTTTAACTTCTTCATAAGCCACTCTTCCGTCAACTCAAGTTCAACTAAGTTTTCATAAATAATTTGTCCATCTGAAGCCACTTCTGTTGGAATATAAGTTGGTGGTGTTACATCGGCCTTAACATCTTGTTTTGTAGCCGCTTGTTCAGCAGGCTTTGGTAGCACACTAAGCCTACCGGTAGTTTCAAGTAGTGCATATTGCACATCTTGTACAGAGAATATAGCTTGTTCTCGTAGCATCATCGTTAACTCATCCATATGCAAACGATTTTTCCTTAAGGCAGATTCTAAAATAAGTCCATTTTGAATAAGGATTGTTGGCTTATCATCAACAATTACACGAGCTCTTTTAGATTTAATAGTAAGAATAGTCATCAAATAAGTTAAAACGCCCCACCAAATTAATGCAATAAGCCCATCTAAAAAGGGTGTTTCTGCCTGCGCCGCTATTTCAGAGGCAATCGAACCAAATGTGATACCTGTCGTATAGTGGAAGAATGTAAGCTGACCAAGCTGCTTTTTTCCAAGAATTCGGGCTACCATTAGTAGTGCGAAAAAAGAAAGTGTTGCTCTAAGTATCATTTCCCAAAAATGAGCGTGAAAAAAATTGTCCATACATAAATCAACTCCTTAAACCGCTATTGAAAATAGCTTGTGCAAAAAGGTCGATAGTATGCGACAATCATTTGTAACCAAATTTTGAGATAATTTAAAAAGTGAGGTGGCAACATGAAACAAGTCGGAAATTTAAATAACCCAGTGTATCCAATTATGATAGCAATAGCTATTGCCCATCTTATCAATGATACGATGCAAGCTGTTATACCAGCGATGTTCCCAATATTAAAGACCGATTTAGGGTTAACTTTTACTCAAATAGGTCTTATTTCGTTTGTATTAAATATGTTTGCATCTGCCTTGCAACCGGTTGTAGGTTTTGTTAGCGATAAAAAGCCGATGCCCTATGCATTACCAATTGGTATGATTAGTTCATTTATTGGCATAGCCATTATAGCGTTCACATCACAATATTGGATAATAATTATTGCAGTATTATTTTTAGGGTTTGGCTCAGCTATTTTCCATCCCGAGGGTTCACGTGTTTCATTTATGGCAGCAGGGTCAAAAAGAGGACTTGCTCAATCGATTTATCAGGTCGGAGGTAACTCTGGGCAAGCACTTGCACCATTAATTAGCGCTTATGTTTTCGCTATCTTTGGACAACGTGGTGCAGCAATGGTCTTAGTAGTGGCAGCACTAGGTATTCTACTATTAAGTAAAATTGCAAAGTGGTATAAGAAGCAGTTGGAGCAAGAACGTATGGCAAAGAAAAAGCGAGTATTAGTTTCTAACTTGCCTCCATTAACGAAGAAACAAGTAGGCATTGCGTTGACGTTACTGTTTACTATTATTTTTGCGCGATCATTTTATACTACTAATATTACAAGTTTTTATGTGTTTTATTTGATGGATCATTATGATGTTAGCCTTCAACTAGGCCAAGTTTTAATATTCACCTTTATGGCATTTGGCGTTATTGGTACATTTTTCGGAGGTTCACTATCAGATCGAATAGGTAGAAAAAATGTTATTTTACTGTCCGTTGTTGTACCGATGCCATTTTGTTTAGCGTTGCCATATGTACCATTATGGGCAGCCATTATATTTTTAGTAATTATCGGTACACTCATTATGATTAGCTTCTCGGTAACGGTGGTTTACGCACAGGAGCTTGTTCCAACAAAAATTGGTACAATGGCTGGTTTAACAACTGGTTTTGCTTTTGGGATGGGGGCAATAGGCGCGATGGTCATTGGTGTATTGATGGATCATAAGGGGATTGATTTTACAATGATGGTTGTATCTTTGCTACCATTATTATTACTAGTAGCCTTTTTCTTACCTAAGGATAAGCCAGCTTCGGCGGTGTAATCATAAAGATCACGAGGAGCACCCGAGTTTGTTTCCTTCAAAGTGAAAGGTATTCATTATTTTATCGATAAGCAAAAACGCGTTCTCTTATTATTAGAGAAACGCGTTTTTATTATTGACGTAATGGTGATAAAAATTCAGAAGGAAGTTTTCCCTTATCTAGTATATATCCCTCTGATATGTGAACTTCATGCATTTTATCATTGTAAGTGAATTTAAAAATACCATTATCAAAGTCAGTACCAATCTCTTTGAAGAATATCCCTTCAATGGATACATATTTAGGACATGTAAATGCTACTTTAAAGTCTCCCTGTTCTTGAATTAAATAAGCACGTACACCTTTCTCATATGTATCGTTTGCATCATCATCGTCAGTTGGACGTTGGACAGCCACGATGTGAAAATCAACAAAAGGAACCTCTTTTAATAAAACATTTAGGAAAGAACCTTTTGTAATCTCTTCCCAACGGCTTTGTGCGCTTTGGCCTACGATAATTTGAGAAATTCCGTAATTTTTTGCCACTTCTGCAATAACTTTTTGTATTGGACGCTTTTCATTATCTTGTAATATGAACTCTTCAATTTCAAGCTCATCAGATAACTTTTTCCATTGCTCAATGTAGCTAGACTTCTCTGCGTCAAAGGCATCAAGGGGTTGCGAATCGACTGAAAGGATATAGAGTGGACAATCTAGCATTGTAGCCATTTTATGACCGCGTCGTATTAATCGCTCGCCGTTAAGCCCATAGTAAACACAAACTAATATACTTTCGTCTAAACGCCCTTTTACATGCTTCATAAAAATTAACACCTCTTATCATGTTGTTATTTTGTTAATTCTACTGTCGATTTTGAAAAAAATATCCTAAAACAGCTAAAATCGATGCTGATACAGTGCATTATGCTCATTTATATTGTATACTAAAAAACGTATAAAAGTTAATGACAATATATCGGGAAAACCTTGAGAAAACTGGGTTATCTTTATACTTTACAGTTATTTGATTTATGCATTTCGTGCATTTAAACCAATTGCCTCTATATGCCACACTATTATGCAGTTAGTTAAATAGATAGTCAAGTGACTTGGTACGCCATTGTGTGTGTACATATTATCTCGTTTAAAAATCATGCCATTCTCTATAGGAGTAAGGCGATATTGGTTATTTTGGCTTCTCAGGATATGAAGCTAAATAGCTAAAAAAGTTCCCCAGGTTTTATGCAGTGTACCATCAAAAGCTTCTCTCTGCATAAAGTATGTGTTGAATGATCTAGATTGGTCTTTATTCTTAATGTCTATTATTACAACACATGCCGCTTACTTTCCAATTCAAGTTTATTACGTTAAAAAAATCAAATTTCAAGAAAATTTCTGATATGTTAATTAGCTTTATTGATCTTATATCTTCCTGGTGGGAGGCAAAAAGGCTTAACTTTTTTTCGGTGTAAACGTTTGCTGAATAAAGTTAGAGTCTCCAGCAATTGCTATAGAATTTTTGTGTTCGAAATAAAGTATAAACAGTAGTAACTTCAGTAGATTTGGGAATACTTTATTATCGGAGTTTTTCGCACTCACTATAGTAAACAGTTGCTGAACGAAATTGATAGTAGGAGGTTTTCACTTGGTTACAGTTCTCATTACGATACTTTTACCATTTGGTTGTGCTGCACTTATTCCACTACTCTATAGGCGACTAAGGCGTGTTGCACATCTTGGCTGGTTTGTTTTATCCGTTCCATTCATCTTATTTCTTTTACTCGCGCGCTATATTCCTCAAATTGCCGAGGGTAAAACGTTTATTCATACATATGAGTGGATTCCCTCTTTTAATATAAATTTCACAACTTACCTCGACGGACTCAGTATGATTTTTGGCTTGCTGATTACGGGTGTAGGTAGTTTAGTCATTTTATATTCTATATTTTATTTATCAACGAAAGAATCTCTTCACCATTTTTACTGCTATTTATTACTATTCATGGGTGCAATGCTTGGCGTCGTCTTTTCAGATAATCTAATGGTATTATACACATTTTGGGAGCTAACAAGTGTGTCATCATTCCTGTTAATTGCATTTTGGCATCATCGAAAAGCATCGCGTGCTGGTGCAAGAAAAGCGATGACTATTACCGTTTTTGGTGGCCTTTCAATGCTTGCAGGCTTTTTGATGCTGTATGTAGCATCGGGTACATTTAGTATTCGTGAAATCGTAGCCGAAGTAGAGGTTATACGAGATCATCCACTGTTTATTCCAGCGTTAATCCTTATTCTAATCGGTGCATTTACAAAATCTGCACAGTTTCCTTTCCATATTTGGCTTCCAGATGCGATGGAGGCGCCAACTCCTGTCAGTGCTTACTTACACTCGGCAACAATGGTAAAGGCTGGAATCTATTTAGTTGCGCGTTTTTCACCAGTGTTTGGAGGAGAGGCTGTTTGGTTCTGGCTAGTCAGTGTGATTGGCCTTGTAACGTTGTTCTGGGGTTCATTTAATGCTGTGCGGCAAACAGATTTAAAGGCGTTACTGGCCTTTTCAACGGTTAGTCAGCTCGGTTTGATTATGAGTTTATTTGGACTAGGATCAGTTGCACATTATTACGGCTATGCTGCAGATACTGTTCTTTACACGCAGGCAAGCTTTGCGGCGTTGTTTCATCTTATTAATCACTCCACGTTTAAAGGTGCACTTTTCATGATGGTCGGTATTGTCGATCATGAGGTGGGCACACGTGATATTCGTCGTCTTGGAGGGTTAATGGCTTTAATGCCTATAACTTTCACCATTGCAGTTATTGGTGGATTTTCTATGGCCGGCTTACCTCCATTTAACGGTTTCTTAAGTAAGGAAATGTTTTTCGCTGCAGTATTAACTATTCGCAATGTAGAGGCATTTTCAATTTCTGATTTGGGACTATTATTTCCAATAGTGGCATGGGTAGCGAGTATCTTTACATTTGTTTACTGTATGATTTTAATCAGTCGAACGTTTTTCGGAAAACTACAGCTTGATAAGTTGGAAAAAAAACCGCATGAGGCTCCGTTAGGTATGCTACTTTCGCCAATCATTTTGTGCGTCTTTGTAGTTGTGATTTTCTTCTTCCCAAATGTGCTAGGGCATTATATTTTAGAGCCTGCTATGGAAAGTATTTATCCAGCATTCCCATCGACTGGTGAATTAACACCACATATTCATGCTTGGCATGGCATTAATGCTGAATTGTTAATGACTGTTGGTGTCATTATTCTGGGTATTATTTTATTTAAAACGTTAAAAAGCTGGAAGCCTTTGTATCGGATATTCCCACAAAGATATACGTTTAATATGTATTACAATCGTTTGATTGAGTTTGGTGAAAATAGTTCTGCAAAGCTTACGAATCGATATATGACAGGTAATTTAACACATTATTTTGTCTATATATATGTATTCTTTGTTGCCCTTATCGCAGGATATTTTATATGGTCGGATGCTATTGCATTTAATTTTGCGAAGGATTCCGCAATTGAGTCCTATGAGCTCATTTTAGTGTTTGTCATGATGTTTGCTGCCGTATGGATAATTTTTGCTAAGGGACGCGTAACAGCAATGTTATTAAATGGCGTACTTGGCTATTCAATCGCATTTTTCTTTGTGATTTTCCGTGCGCCGGATTTAGCATTAACGCAATTAGTTGTTGAATCTGTGACAACTGCTTTATTCCTTCTATGCTTTAAATATTTACCTGATTTAATGCCTGAATCCTCCCGCAAAAAAATGCAATGGTCTAAGGTCATTATATCCATTTTCGTTGGTGCCACAGTTACATTAGTAGGCTTAGCGGTTGTCCATTTCGATCGCTTTGAGCCAGTAGCTACTTACTTCAATGATTCCTACAAGTTGGCGGGTGGTTCCAATATCGTCAACACCATATTAGGCGATTTCCGTGCATTTGATACGATGCTAGAAGTTGTCGTTCTTCTGATTGCTGGCTTAGGAGTGTATACATTAACGAAGCTAAAGCCACGAAAGGAGGAAACGGATCATGAAAATCAATGACGTTATTTTACGTACTGTCACAAAGACAGTCGTATTCATAATTTTAACCCTTGGTATTTATTTATTCTTTGCAGGGCATCATGCTCCTGGTGGAGGTTTTATAGGTGGTCTCGTGCTAGCCTCTGGCATTGTTCTACTATATTTAGCGTATGACATTGAAACAGTGCATAAAGGGATGCCTTTTGATTTTAAAAAAGTTGCTGCGCTTGGCGTATTACTTGCGACGGGCACAGCAATTGGCTCACTATTTTTTGATGTTCCGTTTTTAACGCAGACACATAGCTATATAAATGTACCGATATTCGGGAAGATGGGCTTTTCGACGGTAACCATTTTCGAGGCTGGCGTGGCTTTAACAGTAGTTGGTGTTGTAGTCACAATTATTTTAAGTATAAGTGAGGATGAGTAGCCAATGGAGTCTTTAATACTAGTGTTAGTTGGTGTATTAGTAGCTGTTGCGACGTACTTAATCCTCTCGAAACAGTTATTACGTGTGATTTTAGGAACGGCGGTATTATCGCATGCGGCACATTTACTGATTTTAACGATGGGTGGACTGAAGAAGGGGAATGTACCACTTTTAGAGGAATCAGAAGGTCCTTACACAGATGCTCTGCCGCAAGCTTTGATTTTAACTGCAATCGTGATTAGCTTCGCGGTGACGGCGTTTGTGCTTGTTCTCGGTTACCGAGCTTATAAAACGAACAGTTCGGTGAATTTTGATGAATTGAGAGGTACGCCGGATGAGTAATATGATTGTTTTACCATTAATTGTGCCGGTTATTACGGCCATTTTACTTGTGTTTTTACGTGACAATGTATTTTTGCAGCGCATCATTAGTTTGGTGACATTAAGCTTTGTTGCCTTTATTAGTGTTATTTTATTGCTAGAGATTCAAAAACAAGGTGTAATGCGTATTGATTTTAGTGGCTGGGCACCGCCATTCGGCATTTTATTTGTCGCTGATTCGTTCGCAATGCTTCTTGTATTAGTAGCGAATATTGTCGCAGCCATTTGTCTGTTATATGCCTTTTTTACAATCGGTAAGAGCTTTGAAAAGATGTATTTTTACCCGTTTGTCCTACTTATGGTAGCGGGTGTGAATGGCTCATTTCTAACAGGGGATATTTTTAACTTGTTTGTGTGTTTCGAGGTGATGTTACTTGCTTCTTATGCACTTATTAGTTTAGGCGGCGAGAAAGTTCAGCTGCGAGAGGCTTTAAAATATGTCCTTATTAATATTGTTGCATCTTGGATTTTCCTAGTGGCACTAGCTTTTTTATATGGAACCGTCGGAACGTTGAATATGGCACATATTTCAGTTCGCGTGATGGAGCTAGGAGCTGACCCGCTGATCACGACTGTGGCTCTTATTTTCTTAATTGTCTTTAGCTTGAAGGCTGGCCTATTATTATTCTTCTGGCTTCCAGGCTCATACAGTGCACCTCCAACAGCTATAGCCGCACTTTTTGCTGCATTATTAACAAAGGTTGGAATTTATGCGCTCGTCCGCACTTTTACATTACTTTTCCCGAATAATACTGAAGTGACTCATATGATACTAGGAATTATGGCAGGGCTGACGATTATTGCTGGATGTATGGGAGCACTAGCAGGACGAGATGTAAGAACAATTGCCTCGTATAATGTCCTTATTGGTGTTGGCTTTATAGTAGCTGGTCTAGCGATCGGTACCGAGTCTGCCTTACAGGGTGTAACATACTATTTGATGCACGATATGGTAGCTAAGGCCATGCTGTTTTTAGCAGTTGGCATGATGATGTATGTTACTGGTGAAACGGTTATTGATAAAATGAGTGGGCTTATTCGAAATTACCCTCTTTTTGGCTGGTTATTCTTTATTGTCATGTGTTCCCTTGCTGGGATACCACCATTGAGTGGCTTTTTAGGGAAGGTTTTAATAGGACAAGGAGCTATTGAGGGCGGAAATTTTGTTCTACTAGGGCTAGGATTTTTATCTAGTTTAATTGTTTTGTATTCACTATTACGAATATTTCTTTCCTCATTCTTTGGGGAAACGATTATTAGTCTAGAGGATGAAAAGCCGTTACCAAAGCGTATGGTTTTACCATTAACATTATTGGCAGCATGTACGATTGTTTTAGGAATTGGAGCTGAATGGATGGCTCCGTATGTAACAGATGCGGCAGAGACACTCTATACGCCATCAATCTATATTGATGCAGTGCTAGATGGCACAACATGGCAAGGTGAGGTGAATGAATAATGGCGATGCAATTTATCCTGAATTTATTTATCGCAACACTTTGGCTCTTGTTAAAGGATGAAGTGGTACCACAGTTTTCGACATTTCTAATGGGCTTTATCGTCGGAATAGGGATTTTATATGCGATGCACCGCTTTTACGGCACACAATTTTATTTACGACGTGTGTTTTCAATCATTAAATTATTATGGCTCTTTAATTGGGAGCTACTATTATCGAGTTACAGCGTATTAAGACAAATTACGACGCCGAAGCTCACTATAACGCCTGGAATATTTACGTATAAAACAGCGCTAAAAGGAGATTGGGAAATAACAGCTCTTGCATTGTTGCTCACGCTGACTCCAGGTTCAGTCGTGATGGAAGTTTCTGAAGAGGGAGATATGTTTTATATTCATGCAATGGATATTGAACAATCGAAAGAAGCTGTCATTCGTTCAATAGGAAAATTTGAACAAGCGATCATGGAGGTGACACGCTAATGATTGATAAAATTTTACTTTTGGCTCTTGCATTATTCAGTGTATCGATTGCGTTGTCGCTATTTCGTGTGATTCGAGGCCCTTCGTTGCCTGATCGTGCTATTGCACTTGATACAATAGGTGTTAATCTACTTTCAGCAATCGCTATCGTCTCTATTATTTTGAAAACAAAGGCGTATTTAGAGGCGATATTAATATTAGGAATTTTAGCTTTTATCGGCACAATTGCATTTACAAAATATATTGAAAGAGGTGTGATTGTTGAACGTAAATCAAATGATTGAATGGGCGGCAGTTATACTTATATTGATTGGCTCCATTGTAAGTGTTATTAGTGCATTTGGGATGATTCGTTTACCAGACGTATACACGCGTTCACATGCTGCAACGAAAAGTTCGACATTGTCCGTCTTAACATGTCTATTAGGCACATTTATTTACTTTTGGGTTCATGATGGATATGTTAGTGTACGTTTAATATTAGGAATTGGGTTCGTTTTTGTAACAGCTCCTGTAGCAGGGCATTTAATATGTCGTGCTGCGTATCGATCTCGCGTACCTTTAGCAGAAGGGTCCGGAGAGGATGAGCTAAAGGAAAAGTTATTTGCAGATGAAAAATAAAATAAGTGGTAAACCTCCAAAGGCATATCGAGATTGGCTCTAGCTTATCCAGCAGAAGTAGCGTTAGTTAATAATCTGAGACCCCCATTTTCGGGGTCTTTTTTTGTTAAAACGTACGCCATGTATAGTTGTTGGGAGTACAAGTGAAGCGTCCAACTGGAACGGAAATCACTCCTACGTAATGATGAGGAACTTATTTTGTAGGTGGTAAATCTAAATGGATTGATTTTTCCGAAAATTATGTATATAATATTTTATCGGGAAATTTTCAGATTAGCTTGATTATTACTTCGAAAGAGTATATCTTATTAGCAGATAGATATTTATTCTCCGTATTGTATAAATATCCATGCACTTATTTTCAAGAACAAGAGTTTTATAGATAAAAAAACATAAATAAAAGGAGATTGTTGAATATGAAGAACAAATTTTTCATGCTTATGCTTGTGCTAGTAATTGCTGTCCTAGCGGCATGTGGCGCAAAAGATGATAAGGCAAGCGATAAAGATTCAAATGCTAACGAAGGCGCAGAACAAAAGCAAGTGTTAAAAGTAGGTACTTCATCTGATTATGCACCATTTGAGTATGTCGATGCTGCAAAAGGTGATGATATTATTGGTTTTGATATTGATTTAATTAAATTAGTTGGTGAAAAGATTGGTGCAGAAATAGAAGTTCAAGATATCGACTTCAATAGTTTAGTGCCAGCTCTACAAGCCGGGAAAATTGATATTGTTATCTCTGGTATGTCACCTAATGAAGAACGTGAAAAAGTTGTAGATTTCTCTGATAAATATAATCAAACAGAGCAAGTGTTTATCGTGAAAAAGGATAGCGGTATTAAAAAAGAGGCTGATTTAGCTGGTAAAAAAATTGGTGTTCAAAACGCTTCAATCCAAGAAACTTTAGGTAATAAAATTGCTAAAGAAGTAGATGCCACTGTTGAAGGTCGTACTCGAATTCCTGAAATTGTTCAAGACATGATGTCAAAACGTTTAGATGCTGGGATTGTAGAAAGTGGTGTAGCGAAAGGCTATCTTGATACGAACGATAAACTAGAAGCGTTCCCTGTTAAAGAGCAACCTGAAGACTTTAAAGCAATCGCTGTTCCAAAAGGTAGCGATCTTAAAGATAAAATTAACAAAGCATTAAAAGAATTAGCTGCTGAAGGTAAAATTCAAGAGCTAGAAGAAAAATGGTTAAAAGTTAAATAAGTAAGTTTACTGCGATAGCTCGAGATAGAGCTATCGCTTATATCTTTCATTTCCTGAAAAAAGAACAAGAAAGGAGGGGGCACTGTGAATTTAGATTTTACAGCTATCATTCCCTCTATTCCTTATATATTAAAAGGGATAGGTGTTACACTTCAAATTGCAATCGGTGCATCAATCATCGGTTTTATAGTTGGTATATTACTAGCGTTATGCAAAATCGGTAAAGTGAGTGTTTTACGTTGGTTTGCAGATTTTTATACATCAATTTTCCGTGGTACACCGCTCGTACTACAATTAATGATTATCTATTATGCAGTGCCACAATTATTAGATATTCAAATTGAGCCAGTTCCAACGGCTATTATTGCATTCGGGTTAAACTCAGGTGCTTATATTTCAGAAATCATTCGCGCTGGTATTAATGCGGTTGATAAAGGACAGATGGAAGCGGCACAAGCGCTAGGTATTCCATATGCGAAAATGATGAAAGATATTATTATCCCACAAGCCGTGAAAAATATTTTACCATCTTTAGTGAATGAGTTTATTACACTAAATAAAGAAACGGCTGTCGTGACGGTTATTAGTGCACTTGATATTATGCGCCGTGCTTATATTGTAGGTGGTTCAACATATCGCTATCTTGAGCCATTACTATTTGCGGGTGTAATCTACTACATTATGACGCTTGTATTAACGTTCCTTGGTAGACGAATTGAGAAAGGAATGAGAAGAAGTGATTAAAATTGAAGATTTACACAAATCATATGGACAAAACGAAGTACTAAAGGGTATTTCAACAGAAGTTAAAGAAAAAGAAGTAATTGCTATTATTGGTCCATCAGGGTCTGGTAAATCAACATTCCTGCGCTGCTTAAATTTATTAGAAGAGCCAACGAGTGGAAAGGTTACAATTGCGGGTGACGTTCTAACGGACAAAGGGACAAACATTATGAAAATCCGTGAAGAGGTCGGTATGGTATTTCAGCATTTTCATCTTTTTCCTCATAAAACGGTACTTGAAAATTTAACATACGCACCGATTAATGTAAAAGGAATGGATAAGACAGCGGCTATCAAAAAGGCTGAAGATTTATTAACGAAAGTAGGCCTATTCGATAAGCGCAATGAATATCCAAGTCGTCTATCAGGTGGACAGAAGCAACGTGTTGCTATTGCTCGAGCACTAGCAATGGATCCAAAAGTAATTTTATTTGACGAGCCTACTTCAGCTCTTGACCCTGAAATGGTAAAAGAGGTATTAGCCGTTATGAAAAATCTTGCTGATACGGGTATGACGATGTTAATCGTAACGCATGAGATGGGCTTTGCACGTGAAGTGGCTGACCGTATACTATTCCTTGATGGCGGAAAGTTAATTGAGGACGCACCACCAGAACAGTTTTTCGCATCACCATCTACACAGCGGGCGAAAGATTTCTTAGAAAAAGTATTATAAGTGATAAAACGCATTTAGACTCTATTCTATTAAAGGAGTGTCTAAATGCGTTTTTTTCTTTACTTTGGTTTTTGTTAATGGATCCCATTATAGTCTTTTTTTATGATATAGCTTAATGAATAATAATGAAAAAATGAACGATAAAAATGAACAAAATTAATTAGAATTAAGATAAATTGTAATGTTATTAGAATATTCTGTATTCGCTATCACCACTGTAAAATTTCGTGATACAATTCTTTTCAATAATTAAATCAAAGCATTTCAATTGTTTTGTAAAGTTATTAATTTAGTGTGCTGGGAGGAAAAGGGGAATGACTATGATCGAAAAAAATGTTCAGTATTATGCGGAAAAAGGAAAACAATTAGTGGAACGAGTAGAGAAAAAAAGAGAAAACATGAGGAAAAAGAAATTTGATACGATAGCTGTTCATGGTCTTTATTCTTTAGAGGATGCACTCGAGAATAATGGAAGCATTATTGAACCAATTTACATGTCTTCGGCACAACAATATGAAAATTCCAATCATTTGGAAGCTGCACAAGAACAGCAAATTCCTTCATGGATCTATACTAGAATCACGAATCCTACCCTGACGTATGTGGAAGAAATAATAGCAATGCTTGAAGGATATAAACTATCGGAAAAGACTAGTGCTGTCTTAACTAGTTCCGGAATGGCAGCGGTATTTATGGCAACAAATCCTTTTTTAGCGAATTGTGAAGGAGCTAATATTGTAGTCGATGCACGCTGTTATGGAGGCACATTTACGATTTTTAATGAACGCTATAAAGGAGAACGAGGCTTAGAAATTCGTTGGGTAAAAGATTCTTTAGATCTCAATGAATGGGAAGAAAAAATGGACGAAAATACACGTTTTGTCTATGCGGAAACTCCTGCTAACCCAAGTCTAAACTTAACTGATGTGAAGGCGCTTTCTGAAATTGCCCATAAAAAGGGGATTGCGGTAATAGTAGATTCGACTTTGGCTACTCCTGCTCTATTTAGACCTTTGGAACATGGTGCAGATATTGTGGTCCATTCAGTAAGTAAGGCAATGGCAGCAAGCGGATCAGTAATTGCTGGTGCTATCATTTCTAAAAATGATATTGTTAGTAACTTTTTATCAGAAGAAATTAAAAAAGATTTTGTAACATATGTAAAGTTTAACCCAATGCGAGATCATGGGACGGCACTATCACCTATAAGTGCATTCTTCGTCTTAAATGATTTAAGAAGTTTGCGATCAAGAGTGGATTTGATGAGCGATAATGCAATGAAAGTTGCCGAATTTTTAAATAGTCTTGACCAGGTAGAATGTGTTTCCTATCCGGGACTAGAAAGCCATCCTGGTCACAGCGTTGCAAAAAGCTTAATGAAATTGGCCGATAATGAAGATGAAAATGGCGAAGAAATCAATCGCTACGGCTATTTACTTAGCTTTAATGTGAAAGGTGGTCATCAGGCTGCAAGAGATTTACTGGATCAATTTAAGATTATTTGGACAGCAACCGATCTTGGACGTGTAAAATCAGTTGCTACCATTCCTACTATTTCTACTCACCGACAACAAGGGGACGAAGGACGCAAGCTAGCATCATTGCCTTCCAATTTAATCCGCCTTTCTATAGGAATAGAAGATGTTGAGGATATTATTGAAGATTTGAATCAGGCATTTAAAGCTATTCAAACGAAATCTCAAGTTCAGCATCAATAAAGTCATTGTGTTGCTAATATGAAGTCTTGCAGTGATGATCTTATTTGAGTAGGCAAAAGGGGGCCGAAAATCAAAAAGGCTATACCGATTGTAAATCAAAAGTGAGAGTGGTTATACCCGTTATTGAATTCAGGTTGGTAGATAACTTGGCGAAAAAAGTAATGTTGGTCCCCTTATTCCCAAGAAGGCAGAAATGTTTAATTCCATGTTTTAAGAAGAGCTTCCTGAATTATTCATGATGGTACGTATTAGGTTAATGATGGCCAAGATTTTTCATCATTAACGAAGGTTAAGTTTTCAACTGAACTGCCCATCTGGGAGCGAACATTGCATAAATATAAACTTGGGAGAGTGATTTAATGAAAAAATGGAAGACGCTTTGGTGGGTGTCAGTTTCCCAAGTGTTTGCTCTAAGTCTTTGGTTTAGTACATCAGTAATTATCCCTGAATTAAAGAAAACATGGGCATTTGATTCATTCGTTGAAAATTTCATTACTGCGGCAGTACCGATAGGTTTTGCTTTAGGGGCATTAGTAAGCTCTTCTTTAGGCTTGGCCGATAAATTTAATGCGCGAAGTATTTTTGGCGTTTGTGCGGTTGCCGGGGCTTTGTTAAATGGGTGCATAATTTTCGTACAATCTCCGTTGCAAATTGTGTTTCTGCGTTTTTTGACAGGGATTGCTTTGGCTGGAATCTATCCCATTTCGGTAAAATTTATTTCACAATGGTACCAAAATCAGAAAGGATTGGCCATTGGCACATTAATAGGAGCAGTAACACTTGGATCGTCGTTACCACACTTAATTAGAGTGTTTTTTTACGGAATAGATTGGAGACTGGTCGTTACAGTCAGCTCCATCCTTTCTTTACTTGCCGCCTGTATCATTTATTTCATCGTAGAGGATGCGCCCAACAGCTCAAAACAGTCCGTGTTCTCTATTAAATTACTTAAAAATGTTGTTAACAATAAGCCGGTCATGCTCTCTAATTACGGCTATTTCGGCCATATGTGGGAACTTTATGCCATGTGGACTTGGATTCCCATCTTTTTAACTTATAGCTTTCAATCACAGTTGCCTTCCTTTCCAGCTTGGGCAACTTCACTGGCTGTCTTCGGAATTATCGGCATTTCCGGTGCAATCGGTTGTATTATCGGAGGCTTTATTGCTGATTATATAGGGCCGTCTAACCTAACAATCATCGCTATGACAATCAGTGCGTTTTGCTCGCTGATTATTGGCTTTACTTTTGGTCAATCTATTTGGATCACAATCTCAGTAGCAAGTATTTGGGGAATATTCATTATCGCCGATTCCGCTCAATTTTCAGCGATTATATCAAATTTTGCAGATGTTGAATACGTCGGAACAGCTCTAACTTTTCAAATGGCAATCGGTTTTCTTATTACTGTCATCTCTATCAATCTAATTCCCTGGGTAGTCAAGTTTACAACATGGGAATGGGTATTCCCAGCGTTAAGCATAGGTCCTGTTTTGGGGATTATCTCCATGCTACAGTTAAAAAAATATGAGGTTAAAGAGGTAAATACTATAGAACAAGTTAGTCAATTGTGAGTATAATTATCTGTTTATTCCGAAAACAATATGTATTACATGTCTAGATAGGCTGTTAATGACTAGAGTGTCTGAATGCTCGTAGGTAGAGAAATCCTACGGTTGAAGCTCTATGATAAGGAACCTTATTAGAAGAGTGTAATCAAATATGATCTGCTAGTTTAGGGCACTCTGCTAACATCGGTAATAGCTTGATCAGGCTATTATAATACAGAAAAATAATTATTATGGGATGGTGAAATCTGATGAAAATAACAACACACAAGTTAGCGTTAATTGGCTTTGGGAATGTAGGGCAAGGGCTAGCAACAATTATCTCTAGTAAAAGTGCAGAACTTGAAGAGCTTGGATTGAATGTCCAAATTGTTGCTATTAGCGATCCGATTAAAGGAAGTATCTATAATCCTAATGGTTTAAATGCAGATTTACTATTGGAAACAGTTCAAAGCGGAAACACCTTGGATACTCTTCCAGCTCCATTTACTGGTTGGTCTGCTTTACGCACTATTGAGGAAGCCGATATTGATACGGTTGTAGAGCTTGCTTATACAGATTTAAAAACTGGTGAACCTGCGTTGACTCATATGGAAACTGCATTAAGACGGGGTCTGAATGTTATTACTACGAACAAAGGGCCTGTTGCTTTGCATTATGATAGACTCATGCGATTGGCTAAAGAAAACAACGCGCATATTCGAGTTGAGGGAACTGTAATGAGTGGGACACCAACCCTATTATTTGGAACAGAACATTTGCTAGCAGCAGGTATTACAAAGATTGAAGGGATTTTGAACGGAACAACCAATTACATCATTACAAAAATGATGGAAGGACAAAGTTACGCTGAAGCGCTTCGTGAAGCACAGGAATTAGGGTACGCGGAGGCGGATCCTACAGGTGACGTAGAAGGATACGATGCTGCCGCCAAGGTAGTTATACTCGCTAACTTGTTGATGAAACAATCTCTCAAGTTACAGGATGTCGATCGCGAAGGAATCTCAAAATTAACGTCTGAAGATATTATGAGAGCAAAAGAAGAGAATGAATGTGTGAAATTGATTGGCAGAATTGAGTGCTCTTCAAATGGGTGTACAGCGGAAGTTCGCCCTATGAGAATCCCGGTTTCACATCCACTTGCATCCATTCAGGGCGCAACAAATGCAATAACTTATACTACTGATATTCTAGGTGAAATCACTCTTATTGGACCTGGGGCTGGAAGGTTGGAAACTGGATATGCCATTATAGCTGATTTAATGGCCATTCTTAAAGAGTACTCACGATCGGTCACAGGTCAAGTTGAAGAAGAGGTAAAGATATGATAAACATGACAACCACAGAAATAATGGATAGAAAAATGTTATTGAATGGAGAATGGGTGTCGAGGAACGAGTATATGGAGATTCGGGACCCACAGGATGGTAAGTTGGTTGGGACTGTACCGTTAGCTAATTTGGATGATGTGGAAATTGCTCTTGAAGCGGCAGTTCATGGGAGTGAAAGGGCTCGGTCTATGCCAATCCATCAGAGAATTTCTATTTTACGAAAAGCGGCTGAAGAACTAGAAAATCGAGTAGAAGCGTTTGCTAGAGTTATAGCCCTTGAAGGAATTAAAACAATTCGTGAAGCTCGTAAAGAGGTTGTACGTTGTGTAGAGACCTTACGTATTTCTTCAGAAGAAGCTAGACGGATCAAGGGTGAAACGATACCGTTTGATCAATTTCCTGGTTCAGAAAATAAAGTTGGCTACTATTTGCGTGAGCCTGTGGGGATTATACTTGCCATTACGCCATTTAACGACCCTTTAAATCTAGTAGCTCACAAAATAGGACCGGCTATTGCTGGTGGGAATGCCATTATATTAAAGCCGCACGAAGAGACACCTCTATGTGCATTAATGCTTGCTGAAGTGTTGATGAATGCTGGACTACCTGAAGGCGTATTGCAAGTTATTACCGGTATAGGGAGCGAAATCGGCGAGAAATTGGTTACGGATCCTCGTGTTCGCATGGTTTCCTTTACTGGTGGACGATTGACTGGTGAAAGGATTATTAAAATGGCCGGACTAAAAAAAGTCAGTATGGAACTAGGGAGCAATGCTCCTACTATTATAATGAACGATGCAGACTTGGATTTAGCAGTCCCGTCTTGTGTGAGTGGAGCTTTCTGGGCAGCGGGCCAAAACTGCTTACATGTACAGCGTCTTTTAGTACACAGTGATATTTATGATTTATTCAAGGAGCGTTTTATTACCCTTTCCAGCAGTTATCAGGTTGGTGATAAGCTTGATGAAAATACAGATATGGGGCCACTTATTAATGAGGAAGCGGCTAAAAGGGTAGAAAAATCTGTTGATGAAGCATTGACCAATGGAGCGAACCTTCTAATGGGAGGGATAAGAAACGGAAATTTCTATGCACCAACTCTTCTTGAAAATGGACATAACACGAGATTAAGCTATGAAGAAATTTACGGTCCAGTGACGATTATTGAAAGCTTTACGAATTTTGAAGATGCTATCAACCGCGCTAATTCAGTAGACTATGGTTTGCAAGCTGCCATCTTCACTCGCAATTTAGAGACGGCATTTAAAGGCATGGCTGATCTGAATGTAGGGGCAGTAATGATCAATGAAAGTACGGATTATCGCATTGATGCAATGCCTTTCGGTGGTACGAAAGGATCGGGATTGGGTCGTGAAGGTGTGTCCTTTACTTTGATGGAAATGACAGAACCAAAAGTAGCTTGTTTCAATATTTAATCAATATCGAAATCTATAAAAAAGTAATAAAGGGGGGATATTTATGTTTGAACAAATTGTTCATACCGTTAATGGGTGGCTGTGGAGCCCTGTCTTGGTTGGTTTCATTGTTTTATGCGGTTTCTACTTTAGTTTTCGTACTAGATTCATGCAGATTCGTCACATTAAGGAAATGGTTAAATTAGTGACATCGGGGAAGGCTTCCGATGTTGGGGTTTCTCCGTTTCAGGCGTTAATGATGTCTTTATCAGGCCGTATCGGCGTAGGGAACATCGCTGGCACCGCAACAGGTATTGCTTATGGGGGACCAGGAGCCGTCTTTTGGATGTGGTTCATTACCTTTATCGGTGCAGCATCAGCTTATGTGGAGTCGACTCTTGCTCAAATCTATAAAGAAAAGCAAGATGATGGATATCGTGGTGGTCCTGCATTCTATATTGAAAAGGGACTTGGCTGGAAATGGTTTGCAATGATTTTCGCGTCGGCAACTCTGATTGCTATGGCCTTTTTATTGCCTGGTGTACAGGGAAATGCAATTGCAGATGGTTTTCATAACGCTTTCGGCATTGACAAAAAAATCACGGGTCTAATCGTTGTCGCACTTATTGGTTTTACCATTTTTGGGGGAGTTAAGCGTATTGCTAGAGTTGCGGAGTTGATCGTTCCTATTATGGCAATTGGTTATCTGTTAATTGCACTAATCATAGTAGGGATAAATTTTGGCAATATTCCAGAGGTATTCAGGCTAATTTTTGAAAGCGCTTTCGGAGCTCAAGGAATGTTTGGAGGTATTATTGGATCAGCTATTATGTGGGGAGTTAAACGCGGTCTATATGCAAATGAAGCCGGTCAGGGTACAGGTGCTCACCCGGCGGCGGCAGCAGAAGTATCCCACCCAGCAAAGCAAGGTTTAGTACAGGCGTTTTCCATTTACTTAGATGTATTCTTAGTTGTTACAGCAACTGCAATGATGATTTTGTTTACAAGTCAATACAACGTTATTGATGAGAAGAATGGAAAAACAATAATTGAAAACCTTCCAGGAGTTGAACCTGGAGCTGGTTACACGCAAGCGGCCGTTGATTCCCTTCTTCCGGGATTCGGTGCAGGATTTATTGCCATTGCTCTGTTCTTCTTTGCCTTCACGACCATTTATGCTTTTTACTATATCGCAGAGACAAACCTTGCATATTTAGTACGTGGGAAATTCAGAGGAATTGCTTTTGTTGTACTAAAACTAGTCCTTTTAGGTTCCACTTTCTATGGGGCAATAAGAGCGGCAACAACGGCATGGGCAATGGGGGATATAGGACTCGGCATTATGGTATGGCTGAACTTAATTGCGATTGTATTGTTATTTAAACCAGCGGCGATTGCATTAAAGGATTACGAAGAGCAGCTTAAGGAAGGGAAAGATCCAGAGTTCAATTCATCTAAATATGGAATTAAGAATGCTGATTTCTGGGCAAACGGGTACGGAAAGTCAAAATCAACGGAGAACGAGAACGAGAAAGAGAAAGAGAAAGAGAAAGTGGACATAACATGAAGCTTTCTTCAGTTTGAAATTAAAATCAATTTTATCCTATTACTTAGACCCTCCTAATTCAAGGAGGTTAGAAAGGAGTATATCTACATGACAAATCTTACAGAAAATCTCACTGCAAACAGTTTTATTGATGAAATCAAAGAGGAGGTAATTGGCTGGAGGAGGTATTTACATAAATATCCGGAGCTGTCCTTCCATGAAGAAAAAACAGCTCAGTTTATTTATGAAACACTTCAAACTTTTGGGGGTCTGGAATTATCTCGCCCAACCAAGACGAGTGTCATGGCTCGTTTAATCGGTGCTAAACCCGGAAAAATAATGGCCATACGAGCAGATATAGATGCGCTTCCAATTCAAGAGGAAAATACATTTGAATTTGTATCTGAAACTCCTGGCGTTATGCATGCGTGCGGTCACGATGGGCATACAGCTATGCTTCTTGGGACAGCTAAATTTCTCACTAGCATGAAAGATAAAATAAACGGAGAAGTACGCTTTTTATTCCAACATGCTGAGGAGTTGTTTCCAGGAGGAGCAGAGGAGATGGTACAAGTTGGTGTCATGGATGATGTTGATTTGGTCATTGGAGCACATCTCTGGTCTCCACTTGAGGTTGGAAAAGTTGGGGTAGTATACGGAGAGATGATGGCGGCTCCGGACTATTTTTCAATTACCATAAACGGAAAAGGTGGACATGCGGCTATCCCACATCAGACTGTAGATTCGATTGCGGTTGCGTCACAAGTTGTGAGCAATCTTCAGCATATTGTTTCAAGAAATATCGATCCTTTGGATAAATTAGTCGTCTCTATCACTCAGTTTGTTGCAGGTAACTCATTTAATGTAATCCCTGGCTCTGTTTTAATCCGTGGAACCGTACGTAGTTTCGATGCCAAACTAAGAGAAACTGTTCCAACACTTATGGAGAGAGTGGTAAAAGGAATCACCGAGGCTCATGGCGCTAATTATCAGTTTGATTATCAATATTGTTATCGTCCAGTCATCAATGATAAAGAGGTTACCGAAGTCATTGAAGAGACTGTGCGTGAAGTATTCGGTGAAGAGGCGATTGACTTCACGAATCCTAATATGGCTGCTGAAGATTTTTCTGCTTTCCAGCGGAAAGCACCTGGATGTTTCTTCTATGTAGGCGCAGGGAATAAGGAAAAAGGCATCATTTATCCACATCATCATCCGCGTTTTACTATTGATGAAGAGTCATTGTTTATTGGTTTTCAAATGTTCGTTCAGTCTACCTTTAAGTTTTTGGCTACATTCAATGAAAATGAGAAGTAAAGGAGTGTTGTTTATATGAAAATAACTCATGTACTTTCGTTAGTGCCCTTCATTGGGATACTAGGGGGGATTTTTTTCTCAAATAGAGTAACACCATATGTAATGGGTATGCCATTTATTCTCTTTTGGTTTGTTCTGTGGGCCCTTCTTACGTCTTGTATTATGGCAATAGTTTATAAATTAGACATAGCTAATAAGGAAGGTGAATAACCGATGAACATCGCACTTTTAATCATTTTATTCTTTTTACTAGTGTCTATCTTTCTAGGTATTCGGGCACGAAAAGGGAAGGATATGAGTCTTGAACAATGGACGGTTGGAGGAAGAGGGTTTGGCACTATATTTGTCTTTCTTCTGATGGCTGGTGAACTCTATACTACATTTACGTTTCTTGGCGGAAGTGGTTGGGCATATGGAAAGGGTGCACCTGCATTTTATATTATTGCTTACGGTTGCTTAGCGTATGTCCTATCTTATTGGCTACTTCCTCCTATTTGGAAATATGCAAAAGAAAAGAATTTAATTTCACAACCAGATTTCTTTGTCAGTAAATATAAAAGCCCATATCTCGGTATTCTTGTCTCCATTGTTGGTGTAATTGCACTTATACCTTACATGGTAACGCAACTAAAAGGTCTAGGAATTATTGTTTCGGAAGCATCCTATGGCCAAATATCGCCAAATGCTGCCGTATGGATCGGTGCAATTTCTGTAACGATCTACGTGATGATCTCAGGCATTCACGGCTCGGCTTGGACAGCAGTAATTAAAGACATTATGATTTTTGCAGTTGTCGCATTTCTTGGGATTTATCTACCCATTCATTATTATGGTGGATTCCAAAATATGTTTGAAGTGATTAATACTAATAAACCAGGATTTCTAATACTACCGGAACAAGGAATGAGCATTAGCTGGTTTATTTCCACTGTAATATTATCAGTACTTGGGTTTTACATGTGGCCACATTCCTTTGGTTCAGCTTTTTCCGCTAAAAGTGAAAAGGTATTCCGAAAAAATGCGATTATAATGCCACTCTATCAACTCGTCTTACTATTCGTGTTCTTTGTGGGGTTTGCAGCCATTTTACAAGTTCCTGGATTAGAAGGGGCGAAAGGAGATCTCTCATTATTAAGGCTTGCTATTCAAACCTTTGATCCGTGGATTGTTGGGGTAGTTGGTGCGGCTGGATTATTAACTGCAATAGTACCAGGCTCTATGATCATAATGTCTGCTTCTACTTTGATTGCCAAAAATATTTATTCAGTATTTGTCCCTAGCACTACAAATGAGCAAATAACCAAATTAGCCAAGTACTTGGTTCCTGTTCTTACGCTAATTTCAGTATATTTTACGATCCAAGGCGGGACTGCAATTGTTTCATTGCTATTAATGGGATATAGCCTTGTTACTCAACTTTTCCCATCCCTTATATTTAGTTTATTTAAAAGAAATTTTGTTACGAAGCAGGGAGCGTTCATTGGAATCTTGACAGGAGTAGCAGTGGTAGCATTTGTTACGATTTCGGGTTCTACAATGGCAACTATGTTTCCTGGACTTCCACAACCTATCCAAGATCTAAATGTAGGTATCATCGCTTTACTAATTAATACAATTGTTATGGTTATTGTCAGTGTGGTTACTATGAAGAGCCCTGTAAAAGTAAAGTCGAGTAGCTCAAATGAACAGGAGGGACTGTTATAACGAAAGCTGCGAAGGAATACTATATTATACTAGCTTAGACCATAATGAGTATGCAGAGAGATTTTTTTCTAGGATGTCAATGAACAGTAATTAAAGCATTATAAAACAAAGTCTGAGCGAATAAATATCCAATAAGTGATAATTTTTTTCTTTTCCTTATTCCGTAGAAAATATATAATATGGAATAATATACGAGAAAAGAGGGGTTTTATGATAGAATCAACACCCGCTAGAAAGGCTTTGGATGAATTGGATTTGCTTATTCTGGATTTGCTTCAAAAAGAATCTCAGTTGAGTAACGCAGATTTAGCTCGACGGGTCAAACTTTCTCCTCCTGCCACTCATGCAAGGGTCAAACGGCTTGAGAGTGAGGGTTTCATTAATCGGCACGTGGCTATTCTCGATCAAAGCATGTTTGGTTTTACGCTAGTATGCTTTATTCTTCTTAGCACCAATCTTCATCAAGCAGAACAGCTTGAGGAGTTTGAGCAGGAAATCAAATCAATGCCTGAGGTACTCGAATTTCAATGTCTTACGGGTGAGTACGACTATATGTTGAAAGTAGCAAATAGAAATAAAGAGGAACTGCAAAGTTTTATCAGAAAATTAAATTATTTTACCTTCGTTGGGCGGATTCAAACGATCGTTTCAATCAGGGAAATCAAGAATACTACGACATTGCCTATCGTTTAACGAATAGAGGCTAAGATGATAATAGAAAGAAGACAAGCCTTATTCTGGCATTCAATTTCTTAAGTCATAGAGGTTATTTTAACTTCATTGCCTTAATCCAACAAATAAAGCCGATGATTCCTTAAAGTAGGAAAAATCGGCTTTGTTCATGTCGATTGTGAAACATATGTTTTTCCGCGTTTTGTTGATGGATTCCAAAGGAGGGAAAAGAAAGAGTGCGTAGGCTTTTGGGCTTGTTAAGGCAAGTATGTCAGATTATCTGAGATGGCTGTAATCATGATTAATCCAGTGAGTGACCGAATTAAGGTTGCATATTGAACTTTCTTTATTAAGTCATTAGAACGAAAGGTAAAATCAGAGTGTAAGAAAGTCATAAGGGAGTATTCTTCCCTGAAAGAGTCTAAAATTTAGCTTGGTATTGTTCGAGCTCCCAAGAGTGAACAACTGTACGATAATGATTCCATTCTAACTTCTTAAGAGAGATGTACTCCTTAAAAACATGGTTACCTAGCACATTTAAGCCAATATCCCCATTTTCAAATGCTTCAATGGCAGCTTCTAGACTTCCGGGCAATTCCTCAATGCCGCGTTCCATTCGAACCTCTTTAGACATATGGAAGATATCATCGTTTATAGAATCTACAGGAATCAGTCCTTTTTCAACACCATCTAAACCAGAAGAAGCAATGACTGCAAATGCCAAATATGGGTTAGCGGATGGGTCTGGGCATCGAAGTTCAACACGAGTTGCATTACCTTTTTTTGCTGGGATTCGGATTAAAGCAGAGCAATTGGAAGCGGACCAGGCGATATAGCAAGGTGCTTCATAGCCAGGGATTAAGCGTTTATAAGAATTTACAAGTGGATTCGTTATGGCTGTAAAGTTCTTCACGTTTTGCATTAAACCTGCAATAAATTGATAGGCTGTCTCTGACAATTGAAGATCGTCATATGTGTCATAAAACGCATTTTGACCTTCTTTAAAAAAAGACATATTAACGTGCATTCCAGAACCATTGACTCCAGAAATCGGTTTGGGCATAAATGATGCATGCAAACCAAACTTCTTTGCAATTGTTTTTACTACCCATTTGTAAGTTATTGCATTGTCTGCGGCCTCAAGTACATCTGCAAATTTGAAATTGATTTCGTGTTGACCAATAGCCCTCTCATGATGAGTTGTTTCGATTGTAAATCCTATTGCTTTTAGCGCACGGTAAATTTCTAACCGAACAGGTTCTCCTAAGTCATTAGGTGATGGGGCGGCATATCCTGTTTCATCCTGTGTTTTATTCGTAATCTTTCCATCTGCATCTTTTTGGAACAAGAAAAACTCAAGTTCGGGACCTGCAAAAATGGTATAGCCCTGTTTTGAAGCTCTTTCTACAGATTTTTTTAATATATTCCGTGTATCTCCTTCAAAAAGAGTACCGTCTGGATTTGTAACGCTACAGAGGAAGCGAGCCTCGGAATAATTGGTTTCAATAGACCAAGGAAAACTGCAAAAGTATTTAAATCAGGTTGAAGGTATAGATCTGATTTATGAATAGGAGAAAAACCAATAACTGAAGAGCCATCAAACATAATCCTTCCTTCTATGGCATCCTCTAATTGTTCAACTGTAACAGTCACTTGCTTAAGCGTCCCTTCAATATCTACAAATTGTAAATGTAACAATTCAACCATATGTTCATTAATCATCTTCTTAACTTCTTGAACTTTACTTTCATGATTTGTAATTGCAAGCATAGATATTACCTCCTGTGTGTTAGATTACCTAACATCAAATGCCATCCGATGCCATTCCGTGTAAGTAATACTAACACTAAATTGATTTGTAGTATCTACTTTTTTGTGTTTTTAAAAATAAAAGAATATTATTCTTTCATTTTGATATTTAGAAAAATTTTATTAAAAAAATAGTGTTGTTTCTAAAGAATAGGGAACATGGACTAACGGGAAGGTGGATTTAGTCTTTTGTTCGATTTGTGGATTTTTAGAGCATATGCTTACAATTACCTTATTTTATGCTTATAATAGGGGAGTCAGATTTTTATCTGAAAAAGTAGCCACAAAGTGAGCGATTGCGATTGAAAAAATTATTATATGTAGCTTTTTTTGTTGTTTTTATAGTCATTTTTTTGTACGTAAACAATCATTGGCTGGTTGTAAGCAAGTATGAATTCGAGTCAGAAAAAGCGCCCGCCGGCTTTGATGGACTACGCATTACGCAAATAACAGATTTACAGGATGCTCTCTTTGGTGAACATCAAGAGAAACTCATAGCAAAGGTGAAGGCAACAAATCCTGACCTGATTTTTATTACAGGTGATTTAGTTGATAGCAATCGTTATAATTTGGAGCGAAGCTTGCAGGCTGTTAGGGGATTAGTTAAATTAGCGGATGTTTATTATGTGCTAGGAAACCATGAAGTAGCGACGAATAAAGTGAATGTAATTTATGACGAGCTATCATCGTTAGGTGTACATGTATTGTCCAATGAATCGACCGTCATTGAGCGCGACGGGGAGCGCTTGGCGATTGTTGGCATCGAAGATCCGTTATCGGGTAGAACAACGAAAGAAATGCTAGAGATAGCAACAAAAAATGTTCCACCAAATATATTAACGATTTTACTAGCGCATCGACCAGAAGTGTTTAATACGTATGTGGACTTTGGAATTGATTTAGTATTTGCAGGACATGCACATGGTGGACAAGTTCGAATTCCTGGTATTGGTGGTCTTTTCGCACGAGGACAGGGAATACTTCCGAAGTATACGGCAGGTGTTTTTGAAGAAGGAACAACAACTATGGCCGTTAGTCGAGGATTAGGTAATAGTACAGTACCTATTCGAATTTTTAATCCACCAGAAATTCTTGTAATGGAATTAAAGAAAAAATAAGCACTGCGTCTTTGCTCGCAGTGCTTATTTTTGTTTACGCTCTATACGTTTAACAAGATAAATGAGTATTCCGTATAAAATAATCATTGGAATGAATACGAGTAGCTGACTAATAAAATCGGGTGGTGTAATCACAGCAGAACCAATGCCCATCCCGATATAAGACCAGCCTCGTATTTTTTATGGATACGGCTGTTAGGATGCCTATGGACGATAAAAAGAGAACTACGATTGGGAATTCAAAGAGTAGTCCGAGCGGTACTAGAAACTATTCTGTTTTTATAATCAGGTATCTATGAAAAATTACTCAATTTAATTCAACTGTTGAACTGGTGAATCGATTAAATATAATCGAGAAGATCTGTGGGTAATTTGTGTATCGGTTGTGGATAATGTGTGGATAAAAATAATTTATTGAGGGATCAATTGCTTTAGCTGAGCAATTGTCTGTGGATAATTATCGATGGGGAGATGGCAGCAATAGAATGTGCAGCAAGTGATGGCGTGCATAAATGAATAAAGGAGCTACCTCAGTAATGGATTAGCTCCTTTGTTGTAATTTATTTTCGAAAAGGTCAGTTTAGTACTTCTTGTACTGCTTCAAATAGTTGCTCGGTAGAGATGATACGCTCGCCACCGCCTTGCACCATCTGATCACTGCCGCCGCCTTTTCCATTAATGAGTGGCAGTGCCTTTGCGGCAATGTCCTTCATACTCTTTTCAACTTTTGCACCACGTGCTGCGACAAACTGAAGCTTGTCTTCATTTTCTGAAACAAGTAATACGATAGCTTCTACCTGCTCAGTGACAACAGTTCGAGCTAATTTTTGAAGCTCCTGCATAGTACGCTGAGTAAAGACGGCAGTAATAACACGTTCTTTACTAGAAACTAGCGCTTTTGCTTCATAATTTAACAGCTCTTCTTTTGCCGCCACAAGTGCCTTTTCTGTACTTTTTTGTGTTGTTAAGATTTTTGTAAGTGCTGTAGCTGCTTCAACTTCAGGTACACTTAATTGTCTTGCAACGTCAGCTAGAACTTTCTTTCGCATGGCTAGCTCCGCTAAAACTCGATGACCACATACAAAGGAGACACGAATATTGCCCTTCATTTTTTCTGTGCCAAGAATTTTTATTGCGCTGACTTGTCCTGTTGATGTTGGATGTGTACCGCCACAACCGTTGTAATCAAAGTCTGGAATAATAACAAGCCGTATATCTCCTGTAACGGCTACATCTTTACGTAGGCTGTAGTTCTCTAATTCTTTTTCTGTAATCCATGTCGTTTCAATTGGGCGGTTCTCTAAAATAATTTCATTGGCACGGGCTTCCGCGGCCACAAGCTGTTCTTCCGTTAGGACATCTACGGCAATATCAATTGTGACTTGCTCACTACCTAAATGGAAGCTAACAGTTGGTGCATCAAAAAGCTCGACAAAGGCCGCTGTTAAAATATGTTGACCTGCATGCTGCTGCATATGATCAAATCGTCGTTGCCAATTCAATTGTCCATGCACATCTCCAACTAAACTAGAAGAGTCGCCTTGAATATAATGGCGAATTTCATCATTGATTTTCTCAACCTCGATAACCTCTATATCATTTAAAGTACCAGTGTCATGAGGTTGTCCGCCTCCTGTTGGATAAAATGCAGTATTTGATAGCACCACGTAGTTGCGGCCATCGATATCGGTTCCTTTATTGACAATTGTTGCATTAAATTCACGTAGCATAACATCTTGATAATATAGTAGTTCTTTCAAGAAAAAGCCTCCTTTATGTAGAGAATCCTTAAGAGAATCACGTCTCTCAATTAATTTATTTTCATTGTGGCATAATTACTTTCAAGTGTATACGAGTTTTCTATTTGACCCATGCTGAATTTGATTTAATATATATAAGAACAGGTTAACTTAAAGGAGATCGTACAATGGAAATTACACAATTCTCAATGGAAGAAATTTTAGACCCAACAAACATTATTGAAGGCAAGCGTTACGAATTTATTTTGGATGTAGATATTGATGAAGAAGATGAGCTTTATCACGAAGCAGGAATTGAAATTCGTGTACTAATCGCTGAAAAAGGTGAAGAGTCATTTGTTTTAAATTACTTCATCATGGAAAAAGCAGAAGGTGAGTATTTAGATTTTGCATTAGAGGATGAAGAGCTAGAAGAGATTTTAACATTCTGCAAAGAGGAAATCGCAAAAGCGTAGTAGGTCTGCGTAAAAGCATTTCCAACAAAAATAAATAGTTTCTTATTCGATAATATTCCGCTTTGCTTTCTGTGGACAGGCACAAGTTACATTGGTGTACTCTTGTTTGTCTCCTGGGAGTCTAAGCGGAATTTTAACTTTACATCACTAATTAAGGATTATTTAAGATTAATGAAATAGTAGTGTTGTGTTAAAAGGGTAAACTAAGTTTAAGAAATAAAAAACGGGTGTTTTTAGGCTTATCACTAAAGCGGCTCATTGGATGCACTGTCCCAAAAAGCGCTCAGCCTGAACGGAAATCAACCATACGTTATGGTGAATAGCCGATTTTTAAACGAAGAGGTGTTCTATGTCAGTTTATACACATTCTATAATGGTAGCTTTATTAATAACAATTTTCTCATCCTTTATGCTATTTGTACCTTGGCTAATTTATACGTATCGGAAATATGGCTACTTATCTGTATCCAAAACTATTATTACGTTCTCATTTATTTTTTACTTTTTATCGGCATTATGCTTAGTTTTATTGCCTTTCCCAGAAACACGGGATACTTGCTCTTTGCAAGCCCCAGATACAGTCCATTATAATTTACATCCTTTTCAATTTGTTACGGATATTTTAAAGGATAGTGGGATTGTTTTGACGAATCCTTCAACATGGATTTATATACCGAAGCAGCCTGCTTTTTTTCAGGCATTTTTTAATTTCTTGCTTCTCATGCCTTTTGGCGTGTACTTGCGTTATTTCCTTAAAAAAAGAAAGTACTGGAAACGTGCATTTCTATTTAGCTTTTTGCTAACATTGTTTTATGAGGTAACCCAATATACAGGAATTTATGGCATCTTTAATTGTGCGTATCGAATTTTTGATGTGGATGATTTAATACTTAACAGTGTTGGTGCGCTATTAGGGTTCTTCTTAGCCCCTGTTGTGTGGGCGCTGTTTCCTTCTCATGAAAAGGTGACGGCTAAAGCAGCAGAAATGGTCGAGAAAGATATTGTCAAACCATTATCAATTTTATTGGCACTAGCAATAGATTTATTTATCGCACAAATCATTTTGTTCATCAGTAGTGCTGTAACAGGATATAGTGGTATGTTTGAGTTTTTAGTGAAAATTGCTTTATATATGTTGCTCTTTGGTGTTGTTCCAAGCCTTACAAACGGGGCAACATTAGGGATGAAGTTTATGCGCTTTACAATGGTCAGTGAAAACGGCAAAAGTATTGTCAGCCAATCTTGGCGCCGTTGTGTTGCTATTCTGGTGATAGTCTGTACTTCGGAGATTATAACAATTATAGGGAACATAAAATTAAATATGGATTCACCATTTTATGTACTACAAATTGTTATTACATTGTTAGTCTTTATAGCGAACTTTGTTCTAATGATGGTTATCGCTATTCATGTAATACGTGTCATCGCAAGTGGAGGCAGACGCCGTTTATTTATGGACTATTATGCAGGCTTACTAGCAACGAGAAAAAAATAAGGGGGATTATTGGATGAAATACGTAATCATCGGGGGAGATGCTGCGGGTATGTCAGCAGCAATGGAAATATATCGAAATGTACCAGGAGCAGAGATTACATCGGTAGAACGTGGATTAATTTATTCATATGGGCAGTGTGGCTTGCCTTATGTTGTAGATGGGCGTATTTCATCGACAAAGCGTCTCATAGCAAGAGATGTAGAAACGTTTCGTGATAAGTACGGTATTGATGCTCGTGTTGGTCATGAGGTTAAAGGAATTGATGTAGACAAGAAGCTTGTTTTTGGTACACAGTCATCTGGTGAATCATTTGAAATTCCTTATGATAAGCTACTTATTGCAACGGGCGCGGATCCTATTATGCCTGTGGAGAAGGGTTCGGATTTGGCGGGTATACACACGGTGAAAACAATACCTCAGCTAGATGAGTTACTAGCCGATTTAACGCCTGATATAGAAAATGTAACAATTATAGGCGCAGGGTATATTGGGCTAGAGATGGCTGAGACGATCCATGCTTGCGGCAAAAACGTAAGATTGATCCAACGAGGTAGCTATGTTGCAAGAATTTTAGATGAAGAGCTTGCACAACATGTTCATGAAGAAGCGAAAAAGAATGATATCGAACTTGTGTTAAATACAAAAGTAGAGGCGTTTGAGGGGAATCACCGTGTTGAGCGTGTTATAACAGACAATGGCGCATTTGATACGGATTTAGTCATTATGGCTGCGGGGATTAAACCAAATACTCAATTTTTAGAAGGTACAGGTATAGCACTAGAGAAAAATGGTGCGGTTATCGTCAATCGACATTTAGAGACATCTGTTGAAAATATTTATGCGGCGGGAGATTGTGCAACGCATTTTAATATTGTGAAAGAACGCCTAGATTATATTCCTCTTGGAACGACAGCTAATAAGCAAGGTCGTTTAGCGGGACTCAATATGTCGGGCAAGTTCGCGCCGTTTCGTGGGATTGTAGGTACGTCGATCTTAAAGTTTTTCAATTTAACGATTGCCACGACTGGTATTAATGAGCGCAATGCTAAAGAGCTAGGTTTTGAATATGAGGCATTTAAATTGTCTGCGCGCCATATTGCGGGATATTATCCAGGTGCCCAACGGATGTTTATTAAAATTATTGTTCGTAAACGAGATCAACAGCTTTTGGGCGCACAAATTGTTGGTCCGGCAGGTGTTGATAAACGGATCGATGTGTTTGCGACAGCCTTATACAATAAAATGACGTTACCAGATTTACTAGATTTAGATTTAGCCTACGCGCCTCCATTTAATGGTGTTTGGGATCCACTACAGCAGGTGGCCAGAATAAATGCGCGTTTATAACGAAGGGGGTTATTAGAAATGAGCATTTACGATATTCAGGTTGCTTTAGAAGATGGTACTGAATATAGCTTAGATCGTTATAAGGGCAAGGCAATGCTAATTGTTAATACGGCTTCCAAATGTGGTTTTACACCGCAGTTTGAAGAATTAGAAGGTCTGTATAAAAAATATCAGGATGAAGGTCTTGTTGTTCTTGGCTTCCCATCCAATCAGTTTAAACAAGAGGTAGCGACTGCTGAGGAAGCGGCGTCACAATGCCGTTTAACATATGGGGTGACGTTCCCTATGCATGAAATTGTGAAGGTCAATGGTAAGGATGCACACTCTATTTTTGAGCATTTGACATCGCATTCAAAAGGCTTTCTCGGCAACAGTGTAAAGTGGAATTTCACAAAATTCCTTGTGAATCGTAATGGTGATGTTGTTGGACGCTATGGATCAGCTGATAAGCCAAGTAGCTTTGAAGACGATATACAAAAGGCATTAGCATAATAAAGTTGAGGATTCACGCACAGTTTTGTGTGTGAATCCTTTTTTGCTCTTAGGCAGGTGGATGCCGAAAAAATTAAAAGTTGGGTGATAAAACGTAAAAGTTAGTAGATAAAATTCAAAAGTTGGGTGATAAAACATGAAAGTTTATCGATAAAGCTAAAAAGTTGGGTGACACTTTGTTAAAACGTATGTCATGTGGATAGGTTGATTTAAGGTTGTTGTAAGCTTGGGACAAATTTGTTGTAAGTTTGAGGGCGTATACTAAAGTCAGAAAGAAGAGGTGAGCGTTTATGACGCCATTATTAAAGGTACAAAATGTAGAAAAGACTTACGGCAAAGGCGCAAATACATTTACAGCGCTATCGAATATATCATTTGAAGTAGAAAAAGGAGAGTTTGTTGGTGTAATGGGGCCTTCAGGGGCTGGGAAATCGACGCTATTAAATGTGTTAGCCACAATTGATACGCCAACGACTGGTGAAATTATTATTGGTGATACAAACTTAGCGCGCATGAAGGATGCGGAGTTAGCGGATTTTCGTCGCGACAATCTAGGCTTTATCTTCCAAGACTATAACTTACTCGATTCTTTAACAGTTCGTGAAAATATCGTACTGCCTCTTGCGATTGCAAAAGTGCCAACAAAGGCAATTAACGCAAGGGTAGAACGCATAGCAACACTGTTTGGGATAAAAGAGTTACTTGATAAATACCCATATCAAATTTCAGGTGGGCAAAAGCAACGTACAGCATCATCACGTGCGTTAGTTACAGAGCCGAAACTAATCTTTGCGGATGAGCCAACAGGTGCTCTTGATTCAAAATCAGCAACAGACTTGCTTGAAAGTTTAAGTGATTTAAATAATTCACAAGCGTCCACTATTATGATGGTTACGCACGATGCATTCGCAGCAAGCTTCTGCCAACGCATTCTATTCATTCAGGACGGACAGCTTTCTAAGGAAATTCATCGTGGTACTCAAACAAGAAAGCAGTTCTTCCAAGAGATTTTACAGGTGCTTGCTGGCATCGGAGGTGGAGTAAATGACGTTATTTAGTTTAGCGCGTAAAAATATTCAGCGCAATTTGTCGAATTACTTTTTATATATCGCTTCGATGGTCTTTAGTATCGTCATCTACTTTACGTTTGTGACATTGAAATATAATGATGATCTTTCAGCATTGAAACAATCATCGCAGCAAATTAAAGGATTGATGAGTGCATCATCCGTTGTGCTATTATTCTTTATCATCATCTTTATGGCGTATTCCAATTCGTTTTTTATGAAGAGACGAAAAAAGGAAGTAGCACTTTACTCTTTACTAGGTGTGCGTAAGCAGAAAATTGGCTTAATGCTCTTTTTCGAGAATTTAGTGATTGGACTTGTTTCACTAGTACTAGGAATTATTCTTGGATTCTTTATGTCACAAGGGCTATTAATGATTTTAGTTCGTTTAATGGGCTATGAGGTTGTAGGAAGTTTAACTTTTTCCTCTGAGGCTCTAGTAAATACAACAGGCATTTTTGCGCTACTATTTTTATTCACATCTTTACAGGGCTACCGTGTTATTTATCAATTTAAACTAATTGACTTGTTCCATGCAGAGAAGCAAGGAGAGAAAATACCACGTGCATCATTATTAGCAGCTATTCTTGGGACAGCGCTAATTGCATTTGGTTATTACACAGCGTCTCAAGATATGTTTACGAGCAAGATTTGGCGATTTTTCACAGTACTAGGTACTCCACTAATGGTGATAGGTGTAACGATTGCAGGGACATATTTATTATTCCATAGTGTTAGCGTATTTGTATTAACGGCGTTGAAAAAAGCAACTTCTTGGTCATGGAAAGGCTTGAATTTAATCGGTGTATCACAATTATTGTACCGTATCCGAGCAAATGCTAAATCTCTTTCAATCATCGCTATTTTAAGTGCGACAACGATCACAGCAGGTGGCGGCGTTTTCGGTATGTATTACAATGCGGAAGCAACTGTACGTCATATGTTACCTAACACATTTATGTGGAAGGGTGAGACAGTAAAATTTTCACAAGAAGACGTCTTATACAACGAAGAGCTTTCTGTAAAAAATTTACGTGTCGATAATGAATATTCGTTTTTTGAATATACATTATTAAAGGAATCCGACTATAATCGTTTAGCAAAATTGCAGGGTAAAGATGAAGAACTGCACATTGCAGATGGTTCAACAGTGTTACTTGATGCAACTTTTGATGAACGTTTCTCACATGATTTTACGGGTGAGGAGTTTAAATTGGAAAACGGGGAATCATTCCATGTTGATAAAATGTATACAGAGAGTGTATTAAACTTTATTCCAGCTGGTACAGTACTCGTTGTGAATGATAAAGTATTCGCTGTAACAAATGCAGAAAATGTTAAAATGCAAGTAGTTGGTATGGATAATGACTTGAAGCAACAGGCGATTTCAAAAGAGATTTCCAATCAACTAGCTACTGAACAGCAGGAAGGTTTTTCAAGTGTTCCGCAAAGTTATGAGGATAGTTTAGCTACTGTAGGGTCACTATTGTTTGTAGGAAGCTTTTTAGGATTAGTATTTTTAGCAGCGACAGGAAGTATTATTTACTTTAAAATTTTAACAGAGGCAGAGGAAGATCAGTCTAAATATGCAATTTTAAATAAAATCGGTGTTAATAAAAAGCAGATATTAAAAACAGTTGCAGGGCAGGTTGCCGTGATCTTTAGTGCACCACTCATTGTTGGTATCGCACATAGTGCATTTGCGCTGATAGCCTTTTCACAACTATTTGGTATGGATATAACGAAACCAGTAATACTGTGGATGATTGCTTATTCTGCAATTTACGGCGTATATTATATCTTTACAGTTCGTTCATTCTATAAAATTGTTAGACAGGGGAATTAAGATGAAAAAAGTTTTCTTAGGTATAGGAGCATTGTTTTTATTGTTCGTAGCAGGTCTTGTTGTTCTGATGACTGTAGATTTTAACCGTTTAAATAAAGAAGCATACTATGTCCATATTACTACTGATGGTGATGTAGACGAATATAAGCTAGATAGTGGAGAAATTATGAAAATGTATTGGTACGAGATACCTGCTTATGACGAAAACGGTAAAGAGCAAACATTAAAGTTTTCAGCTCATAAAAACTTACGCCACGATGCATATATGAAGCTTTATGTAAAAAAAGAAACGGAAGTTACATCATATGATGAAGTAAAATTCAATGAGCTACCTGCAAAAGTACAGGAGCTAATGAAGAAATAAGAAGAAGGAGTAGTCCCGATCATAGGGCTACTCCTTTTTGTCTTCTTGTAATTGAATGCTAACAGTTGTACCTTGTTGTTCTTCGGAGGTAATCGTTACAGTTCCTCCGTGTGCTTCAATAATATCTCTAGCGATAGCAGTACCTAACCCAGTACCGTGTGTTTGCTCAGTATTTGTACCTCGATAATAGCGCTCAAAAATATGTTCAAGGTCTTCTTCAGAAATGCCGTTACCGTTGTCAGAAATCGTAATTGAATAATCTTCAACAAGAATAGTAACTGATACATCAGAAGGGTTGTGAAGCAATGCATTGTGTAAAAAATTCATTATTGCTCGTCGCATAAAGTGCTCATCAATGTGATGCTTGATAACATCGTTAGTTGCATTAAATTCAATATTGGCCTCCTCATATTGAGGGGTATTGAGTGTATCAATAACGATTTCACGAATAAATTGCACCATATTTACTTCGGTTAAGCTGAGCGGAAGCTGCTGATGTCTTAATCGCATAGTTAAGTTTAAATCATCCAGTAAATTTTGCATATGCAATGATTGTTTTTCGATAATGTGAGCGTAGTCTGTTTGTTCATCAGTAGTCAATTTTCCATCATTCAGTAGCTCCGCATAACCACGGATCGAAGCAAGGGGAGTTTTCATATCGTGTGACACATTGCTGATCCATTCTTCGCGCATCATCTCAAGTCGTTTTCGTTCCTGCTCGTGTGCGGCAAGCTCTTTTGATACTTCATTTAAATTCTCGAAAACAGGTTTGTACACACCACCTGGCATTTTACTAGTCACATGATCATGATTTTTTAAATGACGAATACGTTCAATCATTGCGTGTAGAGGCTTAGTCAATGTTCGACCGAAAAGCCAGCCAACGAGCGTAGCTACTAATAAATCAGCAATGACAATGAGCAAACCAAACTTGCCAATAAACTGTAATACGGAAGAACTAGAAAAATGAGTGACATATCTAGTAACGCCGCTTCCTTCGATGCCGATAAGATAACTAATGCTTTCTTTACTTCCCACATATACGGTTGTATCTACGTCGAATTCTTTATATTTATAAACTTGAATTAAATCAATCGGCGCATAATGTGCAGGAGCTTTCTCTGGAGCGAAATGGGCTTCAACGACCTGTCCATTATTATTAAGTAATTGAATCCAAGCATTTCGCTGATGCAATTGTTGAAGTCCATCATTGCTGACTGTTGGCGTTCCATTACTTATATCAATATATTGTTGGAACTCACGCACGAAGTTTTCTTCTGAATAGGAAGTTGTATTATCGTATTTATTTCCCTGTTGAAAAATGAAAAACCCAATTAAAATGGCTGTATTTACGAAAATAACAATAATAACAATAGACAGCACAGACAAAAGGAATCTAGCTGTTAATTTCCATTTCATACTTGCTCCTCTTTTGGAACTACCAATTTATAGCCAAGCCCTTTTACAGTTGTAATATACACAGGCTTGGATGCATCATTTTCAACCTTTTCACGCAGACGCCGAATATGCACCATTACGGTATTGTCTGAGCCGAAAAAGTCCTCTCCCCATACACGCTCAAACAGTGTTTCTTTACTTAAAATTCGATTAGGATTATTCATAAAGCAAGCCATCAAGCCGATCTCTTTCGCTGTTAGCTCCAATAAAACGCCGTCCTTATGTACCTCCGTTTCATCACCATTAAGTAAGAATGGGCCAACTTGAATTGACTTCTCGGAAGGTACTGGTGCTACTTCTTGCGTTTGATAGCCAGCTCTGCGAAGTTGTGCCTTCACGCGATAGGCAACCTCTTTAGGACTAAAAGGTTTCGTAATATAATCGTCTCCTCCGATAGCAAGTCCTAAAATTTTATCAATTTCATCATTTTTCGCTGACATGAATAGTACTGGTACATGCGATACTTCTCGAATACGACGACATAAATCATAGCCCTCGCCATCGGGAAGCATCACATCAAGAAGTACAATATCAGGTTGTGCTTGTTGAAAGCTCGTCCAGGCTTCTTGAATGGAGCCAGCTGTATGAATTTGTTTATACCCTTCTTTTTGGAGGCTGACTTTTAGAAGGTTTGCTAAATCAGCCTCATCATCCACCACTAGAATAGTTGGTTCTTGCATGGTTCACTCGTCCTTTCTCTTGATTATTTTAAGATTTGCGTATGGCTATATGTTTAGCAGTAGCTCGATAAACATTTCCTTATTCAGTTAATAACAGAAGTGCCAAGATAATGGTCGCATAGCTTGGGATTTGCCCACCGATTGAAGTGTCTTATGTGACTTATTATAAATGAAACTTGCTTAAAAAAGGAATTGAGACATTACTTAAATATCGATCAGTTAGGATTAAAACCAAAAGTTGTGGATACTTTTGGTGATGATCCAAAATTAATGCTTTATATACTCGTTTGAAAAGTCTATATCAAAGCAGCTTTTACATTAGAGTACTAACCAGCTATAGCGTTCCATTACTGAGCGCTCGAGCTTTCACGATTAACAGTCTCTTTTGAAACTTTTTACAGATAGAAAGCGTAATAAGAGTATCAAACCATCTAGGAGGGAAAAAGATGTTCAAAAAAATAGCAGCAGACGCGCTTGGACTTTCAGATATTGGAGTAGTTGTGGCTCGGGAGGATTATGATAAGGCAGATGCAGATGATTTCATCCTGCATGAAATTGACGAGAAAATTTATTTCTTAATTAAGACGAAGGCGGACGAGTATTGCTTTACAAATCGAGCAATTATTCATGTAGATGGTGAAAGTGCGATAAGTAAGAAGCGATTATTACGTCGTTACGACTACTCAATGCACAATATTAGTGAAGTGTTCCTGGAAACAGCAGGAACTATTGACCTTGATGTTGAAATTAAATTTACAATCGACAATACGCCATTTTCAATTGACATTCATAAACGTTTTATTAATGATATTAAAGATTTGTATAAAGCGTTGCATGCTATTAGCTATGAGCAAAAGCAAAATGCATACAAGCTAGAGGTAGCAGAAAAAAGTTTATCGATTGCTTCTTCATCCATTGGTCGTATCGGTAATGACAATGTTACACCATCGGCATCATTCGAGGAGATTACACGTTTTGCGAATGATTGGATGATCGATCATAAGGACAAATACAAAAAAGAAGATTTCTCTCAAGTTTTTGATTTATATGTTAATAACTAAAGTGATAAAGGGCTACGGGAGTATTAGAAGTCTTTTATTTTAGGGTTCTTATCTTGGATATACCAACATTTGATAAATTACTTCACAGAGTTCTTGGTCCACCTAATACTTTCAATATTGTTTTAGCGCTCTTACTAACTGCGACGCTTATTTTTATAGTCCTAAAACTGCCTACATCTAAAAGGAATGAAGGTGCTCGAGGTAATTACAATAAAAGCACAGAATTTTACAATGCATTTGTATGAGTCTGTGCTTTTTTATGTATAAAAGGTTGAAAATATGTAAAATAAACGTCATAATTTTCCATATATCTAATAGCCATTTTATTAGGGGGAATCATGACCGAAGAAAAAAGAATTTCAACGCTACTATAATTATTCAATACATACGATTCCTGATATTCCCCTCAAAATGGAAGGAACTATCGAACTTGATGTCGAATTTAGTTTTACAATCGACAATATACTACAAAGAGTTATTTAAAGTGTTGAAATCAAATTTAATTTCTTTTAGCGGGTGTCACGGAATTATACTGATCATAATTGAACAAAAATTAATATACATAAAATAAAAACTAGGGGCGTGACGAAAAAATGATAAATGAATTGCATGTGCTAGAAAAAGAAGAAGTACAAAATGAAGATCTTGTACAGCAGCCGCAAGCCGTCGAAACATTATTCGTAAATGAGTTCATAGATGGTATTTTAGATCCACAACAGAAAATGCTTGGACCTATCAAAGATGGTGGAACAATCATTGCTAATACGACACCAGGATGTTGGGGCCCGATGCTAACACCGACGATTCGTGGTGGGCATGAAGTAACAAAGCCTGTATTTGTAGAAGGTGCAGAGGTAGGAGACGCCATTGTTATCAAGATTAAATCACTACAGGTAACATCTGTAGCAACAGCATCTGGGCATGATGAGGTAATTATAGATCGTTTCATTGGTGATCCATTCGTATCAGTAAAATGCCCAGGCTGTGGTAAGCTTCATCCGAATACAGTTGTCAAAGGGATAGGTCGGCAGGCTATTCGCTGTTCGACATGTGATACTGAAACATCACCATTTAACATGACGAATGGCTATACGATGGCGTTAGATCATAAGGGGAATATTGGTGTAACGGTTGGGCGAGAAGGGGCTCGCCGTATTGCACTTGATGCGAAAAATTATATGCGTACACCTGAAAACTCTGTGCAAAATCCTGTAGTTGCGTTAGCGCCAAGTGATTTGATAGGTGTTATGGCAAGAATGCGACCGTTTCTAGGGCAGCTTGGAACGACGCCTTCAAAGGCAATGCCAGATTCCCACAATGCGGGTGATTTTGGTTCGTTTTTAATCGGTGCACCCCATGAATATTCATTTACGCAGACGGAATTAGATACACACCGTACAGATGGACATATGGATATAAGTCGTGTTCGTGAGGGGGCAACCATTATTTGCCCAGTAAAAGTCCCAGGTGGTGGTGTGTATATTGGTGATATGCACGCAATGCAAGGGGACGGAGAAATTGCAGGACATACAACGGATGTTGCTGGTATAGTTCAGCTTCAGGTAAGTGTGTTGAAAAAAGTAGCTTTGGATGGCCCTATTTTATTGCCAAATACAGAGGATTTACCTTATACGGCTAAACCTTTTACAAAGGAAGAAAAACGTCGCGCACGTGAGCTTGCAGAGGAATTTGGCGTTAAGCAAGTGGAGGAAGCATTCCCGGTATCGATTGTTGGCTCAGGAACATCATTAAATGAAGCAACAACTAATGCTATCAGCCGAGCTACAAGGCTTTTTGAAATGAGCGAGCCAGAAGTTATGAATCGAGCGACGATTACAGGATCGATTGAAATTGGTCGTCATCCAGGTGTCGTAACAGCAACATTCCAAGTACCTAAAACAGTCCTGAAAAAAGCAAGAATTTATAAACCAGTCAAAAAACAATATGATTAAATGAATACTGAAAAAACCAAAAAGAAAGCAAACTAGAGGATTTCATAGTTTGCTTTTTTTATTGGTTATAAGGCCAAAAATTATTGAGCTTTTATTTGGCTGAAGGCAGATTCAAAATTTGACATTGCGAAATTGAATTCTATTTAGTAGTTGTTATAATAGAACAAGCTTAGAATAAACAAAAATCGATACGGTTTCTATAGAATTTTGAGTAAAAGGAAGGTGACTCATGGCAGATTTCATGCGCTTGCAGGACGACGAAGGGAAATCAAAACCTATTAAAACATACATATTCAAGATGAAAGGTGGGGGAAATGCTCCTTCACGAACAAATTTTGCTGATGCCATAACAGGTGCAATCGGTGGATTAATATGTATTTCTGTTTTGCTTTGGTTGACGAACCATACAGGTGCCCCATGGCTAATGGCTTCACTTGGTGGGAGCTGTGTACTCGTATTTGTTGTTTGGAATGCGCCGTTGTCCCAGCCTCGAAATATTATTGGAGGTCATTTGATTTCAGCTTTTATCGGCTTAACCGTGTATTCGCTATTAGGGACGGGCATCGTTTCAATTAGCCTTGGCGTAGGTTTAACCATTTTTTTTATGGCCTTTTTAGGAATTATTCATCCGCCAGCAGGAGCGAATCCAATTATTATTATTTTAGGAGGCTATGGATGGAGCTATCTAGTAACGCCCGTTCTTATTGGTGCTCTCATTATCGTATTTTTTGGTCTTATGATAAATAATCTACGTGAAACACGGAAGTATCCTTTATTTTGGTGAGGAATAAATTTTAGCAAGTTGTGAAAAAATGTGTTGTGCTTCACAAAAACAAACATTGTCGTTACGCTTTCGATGCAAAAACATCCTTCAATAATTTGAAGGATGTTTTTTGTAATTATTTTGGCTGCTCTTCTTTTAAACTGCGAAATTAATCTTGGCCTATCTTTGAGATATTTGACTTTTAGATGATTTTTTAGGGATTGTGGTCAAAGTTGTCAATTTTGCACGAACACTTTTGTTATCTTCTTTTATGCATATTTCGATTTCTTTAGCATATGATTGATAAGATTTGTTATATTGAAGAAAGAGAGTTAAAAGGTTTGGCAAGTATTTTACAGAATAGGGGAAGATCGTTGTTGGTTGAATTTGATGGGGGGCTCCAGTTGCATGCTGTTGGATTGTGATGAGCAGTTATTCATGACATATAAACATAATGGTGAAAAGGGTGCTGAAAAATTACTGTCAAAATGGTTAGAGGCAGAGAGTGATTCACCGGCAGACCCGAAAATTCTAGGTACTGCACTTTCACCGAACTTATTTTTAGTGAATGAGGAAACTGCGATGAATATTGCGTTTTCAACTGCGCGAAAATATTGGGGTCGTGTGACGATAGATATGCAAACTTTTTTTAACAAGTATGGCTTGGATACTAAATTTGTGAATGAACGTCTCAATGCTTTTTTTTATACGCAAAAAGGCAAGGAGACCTTTTTTGAACAACTTTTTGCACAGCACACAATGGACTTAGAGCGATTAATCTGGCTAATTTTCGGAAAGCGAATGCAAATTACAATGCCAGTCAACGAACTACAAACAATATTTTTATATAAATTTGAAAATGAGTATTTAGTGCATATGATTTATAAAGAAGATACTCAATTTTGGCATTGGCTTTTCATGAAAAAAGTTTATTCACTGTTTATCCACAAACCATTAGAACAATTCACATTTATCCATGAAATGATGGGTCATGTTGAACAATCTACAAGAAAAACCTGTGGATATGTGAATAACTTTGTGGATAATTATAAAAAAACTCTGGATAAGTGTATAACCTACGTGGATAACTGTAATTCTACTTGTTTAGCAAAAAAGCAGTTACATCTTTACCAAATTGTAACGCATTATCGTCTATCTGAAGGAGATTATTCATGCGTTAAAGCTTTAATTACTTCCTTTGAAGCGGATTGGCGTTATTCAATGTATGCATTGACAGAGAAAGAAAAAGCTCTGATTGCCTATCTTCAGTTTCATATAGCACACCAGGAGAAGAATCCTGAAACTGTTATTCACTACGGTGAGTATTTATTAGAAGATGAACGACTTAATAATTACGCGATAGAGATTTTGTTGGAATATAAGGAGTTATTGCCGAATCGTAAGCCAACACCTCCTGCAATTATTAAAAATTATGAACTAAACTTTTTAGAGAACTTGTATGCAGTATTGTTGGATCATTACGTAAAAATGGAGCGTTATCAAGAGGGGCTTCAACTTTTAAAGGAACATGTATTAGCGTCTAATAAAAAAATACATGCCTCTTTAGTACAGAACAATTATACTAATGAGCAATTTATTGCGATTGAAGCGTCAGTTCAGCAGGATATCGCTCTCCATGTAAATAATTCATTACAGCATATTGGCTTGTCTGTTGAAGAGTGGCGCCAGCATTATCGTCAGCCAGAAACGCCTTACTCTTTGGTGGCAATGAGCGCATCCTTGCATATGCTCAATATTTTAAAGGTGTTATTTGTAACGGAGCAGTACGAGCTTTTTGAAAAATTAATGGAAATATATAAAAAATATTTACTCATAGATGATCATTTCGAAAAGTTACGGGTCTTTATAAGTGCGTATGTTTAACTTTTATCAGCCGATTTAGGGCACAATTATGCCGAGGCGTAGTTGATTAGAAATACAAAAAAAGTGTCTAATGTGTTATAAATACAACATTAGACACTTTATTTATTTTTTATTCTAAAACTCCTTTGTTCTGTAAGTCTGCAATTTGCTCGACGCTATAGCCAAGTGAAGATAACACTTCCTCATTATGCTCTCCAAGCTTAGCACCGACATGCTTGTACTGCGGCTTAACGCCGTCAAACTTAAACGCTGATGCAATTTGCTTTTGTGTAGTACCGTCGCTTTTAGGAATATCAACAATCATCCCACGAGCTTTGAGCTGAGGATGCTCGCACGCTTCTGGAAACGTTAATACTGGTTCGACACATCCCTCGAAATCCTCGTTAAACACTTCAAGCAATTCTTCGTAAGTCTTCGATAAGAATGCATCATGGACGGCTTCTTTAAAACGAATTTGTGTATAGTATGAATCATTAAACGTATTATCAATGAGCTCGGGAATATCAAGCGCTTCACAAAGCAATTTGCGGAATTGAGGTTCAAGACTTCCTACTGAGAAAAATCGGCCATCCTTTGTTTTGTAAAAGTCATAGTAGCTGCCACCGTTTAAAATTTCTTGCTCGGGCTGAGGTACGCGACCACCGCCAATATAGGCAGACCCATACATAGCATTGAGCGAAAATACAGCATCGGTCATACTGATATCAATATATTGTCCTTCTCTTGTTTTTTCACGATGTAAAGCAGCTGCGAGTACTCCAATTGCCGCATGCATCGTGCCCCCAGCAATATCAGCTAGCTGAACACCCATGGAGACAGGTTTTTTATCTTTATGGCGTGAATAATCGAGTAAGCCAGCTAATGATAAATAGTTATTGTCATGTCCTGGCCGATTGCTAAATGGTCCAGTTTGTCCATAGCCTGTAATAGCACAATAAATAACCTGAGGATTTACTTCTTTTAGAGCTTCGTAGCCAATGCCAAGCCGTTGCATGACGCCAGGCCGAAATCCTTCGATAATTATGTCGTACTCTTTAACGAGTGACTTCACAATTTCTATAGCTTCAGGTGATTTTAAATTTAATGTTAATGACTTTTTAGAGCGATTTAAATGTTGATGAATATAGGCCTCGTGATCATCATCGTAAGGAGGCATAATACGCGTTAAATCTACGCGTTTTGAGGATTCAACGTGAATAATCTCTGCGCCTAAATCAGCAAATATCATTGTCGCCATTGGCCCCGGTAGTAATGCAGAAAAATCGAGAATTTTTAACCCCTTTAAAATACCCAAATCTCCCAACCCCTTTTTGTGTAGGCTACATTGCCATCTATTCAAGAATGCATTGCAGCGCTTTTCTCATAATCCCCATTTTGTGAAAAGCATTTATTCAAGTTGTATTAATACAGCTTGAATGTAAATTATCAGTATTATAACAGAAGAATTGATGGCTTGACTATGTTAAATTTTATTATAAAATAATTAGTCAAAAAATTATATGTCAGAATAACGATAAAAGTAAAAAAAATCAGAAAATATAATTGTCACTATAACGAGGAGATGATCTTGTTTCCGGTTGGATGCGTGGGGCAGAAGTGTTTTCTGTGGTTACAGAAGAATTTTTGTTGAATATTCCAGATAACGGTTGTTATAAGAGTGTAAAAAATCTCTATGCAATAGATTTCTGCATAGAGATTTTCATATATCGTTGATCAACTTTAACCGTTCAACTATTTAGAATAAAAGTTAACCGTATAATAGGGTGCACCGTTATCTTTAAAGCAAACACCAACAAAAATATGTGTAAACTCTTTCCTTAAAATATTTATACGATGTCCTTTTGAATTCATTAGTGCTTCATGAGCAAATATACTATTATGCTGACCTTGCGCTATATTTTCGCCGTACCAATAGTGATTAACTCCCCCAGCAGTGAGGCGGTCGTTGGAATGATTACCTTTATGATCTTCATGACTAAAAAATTGATGTGTAATCATATTGCTACTATGTTGCCGAGCGATAGGGTTAGCCCCTTTGTCGTAAATGAGTGGTTGCAAACCTTTTATAACTCGCTCATGGTTAATAAGATCAACCATTAAATCTTCAAGTCCTGTTCGTAGTTCATTGGATGGTTTACCATAATAACCACGTTTACTTAATTCGGTTTTAGCATGTATCCAAATAATAGAACGAACTATATTGTTTTTGTGTAAATCATAGAAAAAAGTAACGTAGTGATTATCAATGAAATAGGTCCCGTGTGTAGTATTACCTTCATGATCGTTGTAATTGAGCAAATAGCTCGTATTTTCATAGTGAATGGCACTAAGCGGAAGACCGTATTTTCTATTTACATCTATTCGATTAGCACCGATACGAACACCAAATACGTTATGACCAATACGTGTTTCATATCCTCCAACCTCATTAGAATTATATTTCCCTACGAGGGAAAATGGGGCGTAGTTCGTCGCTACTCGATACCATTTCATTTTATAGTCACTTTGAAAGCTAGGTAGTGACAAAGTTTTTTGTGTCTTTGTTACATTCGGACGAGCTGACTTATTTGGATTGAAAGAAGTACTTGTCCATAAAGCCATACTATAACCAATCATTATTGGAGCTACTTTACGAAACAACATATTAAAACCCTCTTCTTAAAGTGAATTTATAATAAAAGTCTATTGAATTACTAAAAGTTATATAGATATAAATTACTATATTTTTGTTCTGTTAACGATGCTAAATTTATGGAACTTTCCCTACTATATGGCTCGCTACCATAACGTAGGGTTGATTTCCGTTACGACTGGGCGCTTTGTAGCTGACGCTTCGCTTTCGCGTAGAGCAGAGCTTCCTGGGGGCGTCTGATGAGCCGCTTCGCTGCAGGGTCTTGGGCCAACAGATGTCTTTTGCGCGAAAGCGTGAGTGCAACGTAGCGGCAGCAGCAGGTTTTGGTTTTGTTTGTGCGAAAGCGCAGCGACAGCAACAGCAGGTTTTGGTTTTGTTTGTGCGAAAGCGC
>NZ_JBEGDG010000125.1:0-310 GCF_040183165.1 Lysinibacillus zambalensis | reverse complement strand
CATATCGGTGTTAGTGCCGTCCTTCATCGGCTCCTAGTGCCAAGGCATTCGCCGTGCGCCCTTAATAACTTAACCTACAGCTTTCAATACACATCGTATTTCGTCGTCAGCTGCACTCGTTCAGTCAGTCACGTACAAAGGTACGCTCCTTCCTTTTCGGGGAGCTGTAAGTGAGCTTTGATCCGGAGATTTCCGAATGGGGGAACCCACTACGTTTAATCGCGTAGTATCTCGACGTGAATACATAGCGTCTTGAAGGCAGACCCAGGGAACTGAAACATCTAAGTACCTGGAGGAAGAGAAAGAAAAA
>NZ_JBEGDG010000124.1:0-310 GCF_040183165.1 Lysinibacillus zambalensis | reverse complement strand
TGAGGGAGCGTACCTCTGTACGTGACCGATTGAACGAGAGAAGCTGACGCAGTAATACGCCGTGTATTGGAGGTCGACAATAGTCTAGTGATGATGGCAAAGAGGTCACACCCGTTCCCATACCGAACACGGAAGTTAAGCTCTTTAGCGCCGATCCCCCCCCCCCCCCCCCCCCCCCCCCCCCCCCCCCCCCCCCCCCCCCCCCCCCCCCCCCCCCCCCCCCCCCCCCCCCACCCCCCCCCCCCCCCCCCCCCCCCCCCCCCCCCCCCCCCCCCCCCCCCCCCCCCCCCCCCCCCCCCCCCCCCCCCCC
>NZ_JBEGDG010000123.1:0-314 GCF_040183165.1 Lysinibacillus zambalensis | reverse complement strand
AAAAACTTAAAAAATAAATGTGTTTGTTACAATTTCAATGTCGTTTTATCCAGTTTTCAAAGAACAAGTTTTGAAGTAATTCATTCAGAAGAATGAACCTTCAAAACTGAACGCAAAACGTAATCTTACAAACCCTAGGTTTGTATTCCGAAAATAAATCGAACCAACTATACAACGAGCTGCTTGAAAAAGAGATACTACCTGAAATTGAACGAGAAAGCGAAGATGAATTAAAGCTAGAAGAGCTAGCTCAAATGGTCGAAAAAGTAGATGAAGTGATTTCTGAATATGATCGAAAAATTGAGGACTCATCG
>NZ_JBEGDG010000122.1:0-327 GCF_040183165.1 Lysinibacillus zambalensis | reverse complement strand
GCCCCTTGGTCAAGTGGTTAAGACACCGCCCTTTCACGGCGGTAACACGGGTTCGAATCCCGTAGGGGTCACCATTTAATACCCAGATGGAGGATTAGCTCAGCTGGGAGAGCATCTGCCTTACAAGCAGAGGGTCGGCGGTTCGAGCCCGTCATCCTCCACCCGAAGGCAGGACTCGAACCTGCGACAACCTGATTAACAGTCAGGTGCTACTACCAACTGAGCTACTTCGGAATAATTTTATCATATAGCCTAGCGACGTCCTACTCTCACAGGGGGAAGCCCCCAACTACCATCGGCGCTAAAGAGCTTAACTTCCGTGTTCGG
>NZ_JBEGDG010000121.1:0-328 GCF_040183165.1 Lysinibacillus zambalensis | reverse complement strand
TGGCAGACGCACAGGACTTAAAATCCTGCGGTAGGTGACTACCGTGCCGGTTCGATTCCGGCCCTCGGCACCATTTTTTTATAATTAGCGCCCGTAGCTCAATTGGATAGAGCGTCTGACTACGGATCAGAAGGTTATGGGTTCGACTCCTGTCGGGCGCGCCATGGTGGAGCCTAGCGGGATCGAACCGCTGACCTCCTGCGTGCAAGGCAGGCGCTCTCCCAGCTGAGCTAAGGCCCCAAGAGGTATATATGGTGGGCCTAAATGGACTCGAACCATCGACCTCACGCTTATCAGGCGTGCGCTCTAACCAGCTGAGCTATAGGCC
>NZ_JBEGDG010000120.1:0-334 GCF_040183165.1 Lysinibacillus zambalensis | reverse complement strand
AAATGGTGGAGGATGACGGGCTCGAACCGCCGACCCCCTGCTTGTAAGGCAGGTGCTCTCCCAGCTGAGCTAATCCTCCTGGGTATTATGCCTAGCGACGTCCTACTCTCACAGGGGGAAGCCCCCAACTACCATCGGCGCTAAAGAGCTTAACTTCCGTGTTCGAGGATTAGCTCAGCTGGGAGAGCACCTGCCTTACAAGCAGGGGGTCGGCGGTTCGAGCCCGTCATCCTCCACCATTTTTTAATCAAGCACTCTATTATCGCGGGGTGGAGCAGTGGTAGCTCGTCGGGCTCATAACCCGAAGGTCGTTGGTTCAAATCCGGCCCCCGCA
>NZ_JBEGDG010000119.1:0-362 GCF_040183165.1 Lysinibacillus zambalensis | reverse complement strand
TGGTGGGCCTAAATGGACTCGAACCATCGACCTCACGCTTATCAGGCGTGCGCTCTAACCAGCTGAGCTATAGGCCCTCTTAGAAGTTTTATATTTAGTCATAAACCTTCAAAACTGAACGCAAAACGTAATCTTACAAACCCTAGGTTTGTATTCCGAAAATATCCTTAGAAAGGAGGTGAAAGTGATCGGGTATGACTCAAAAGTGATCAGGTCCGCTACGAAAGTGATCGGGTTCGCCCGAAAAGTGATCGGGTATGACTCAAAAGTGATCAGGTCCGCTACGAAAGTGATCGGGTATGACTCAAAAGTGATCAGGTCCGCTACGAAAGTGATCGGGTTCGCCCGAAAAGTGATCGGGT
>NZ_JBEGDG010000118.1:0-407 GCF_040183165.1 Lysinibacillus zambalensis | reverse complement strand
GCATTCGCCGTGCGCCCTTAATAACTTAACCAAGTTATTAAGCCTATAAAAACTTAAAAAATAAATGTGTTTGTTACTATTTCAATGTCGTTTTATCCAGTTTTCAAAGAACAATAATTGGTGGAGCCTAGCGGGATCGAACCGCTGACCTCCTGCGTGCAAGGCAGGCGCTCTCCCAGCTGAGCTAAGGCCCGAATACTAATCGATCGAGGACTTAACCAAAATGTTTGAAACATTCAATGCACCGTTTATCCAGTTTTGAAAGAACAAGAAAGTTTTTAAAAAAAGCTTGCAATTATAACGAAATGTGTTATAATAAATCTTGTCTTTAAAATAGTCTAGTGATGATGGCAAAGAGGTCACACCCGTTCCCATACCGAACACGGAAGTTAAGCTCTTTAGCGCCG
>NZ_JBEGDG010000117.1:0-458 GCF_040183165.1 Lysinibacillus zambalensis | reverse complement strand
TTGTTTTGTTTTGAACGGACTTAACGACTGTATGATGGAGATACGACGGATGGATCTGCTGGAGCGACAGATAAAACAAGTGAAGTGACGGATTGAACCGCCAGAACGACGGTATGAATGCGAAACGACGGATGGATCTGCTGGAGCGACGGATAAAACAAGTGAAGTGAAGCTGTGAAAAGAGAGCACCACTGTAAGAAAGCGAATCGACGGTAGGATATGAGGGTGCACTGGTGTTACTGGCGCTACTGGCGCTACTGGAGCTACTGGAGCTACTGGAGCTACTGGCGCTACTGGAGATACTGGCGCTACTGGAGATACTGGCGCTACTGGCGCTACTGGAGCTACTGGCGCTACTGGAGATACTGGAGATACTGGCGCTACTGGCGCTACTGGGGGTACTGGGGGTACTGGGGGTACTGGGGGTAATGGGGCTACTGGAGGAGATGGGGGTACGG
>NZ_JBEGDG010000020.1:0-90139 GCF_040183165.1 Lysinibacillus zambalensis | reverse complement strand
AAATAGAGAAATCCGAATTTGAATGAATTCAAATTCGGATTTCTCACTAATTGAAGCTAGTTATGTCCCAGCCTCTTTTATTCTATTAAATTATCCCGACTATTAATAGAAAAAAGACCATATATAATGTAGTAATTGATGTAATGAGAAAATTTAGAATGTTGAAGAAAAATAATGCAGTAAATAGTAGATTTTCGTATAATTGACTAAAGGGGAGTGGTTTAATATGAATCAGCAAAAAATGCCACCAGCACTATTGCGTTTAATTGTTATTTTTCCAAATGTGCTGAGCTATTTATTATTATTTGGACTTATCTTTTTTGTTATCTCTAATTATGACACGCTAAAAGCTACGGACAACTTAACGGTTTGGCTTATTTTTATTTTTGTTCTTGCGCCGGCTGCTGCCTACACGACATTTAGCATTATTAAGAAAATTCGTGCTGGACAAATGTAAGCAAAAACAACAAGTGTATCCATTAGATAAGCTAATGGATACACTTGTTGGACATTTTAATTCTGAATAAAATAACTCCAATTACAAATAGAACAACAGCTAATATGAAGTAAAAGTTAGTAATTACATTCATTATGTGAAAAGGGGCTTTATGAACAAAAACAGCTTTCACCCAGTGACGATCTTCTTTTACTGCAATTGCAATGGATGTTGATGTCCCTTTTATTTCATAATAATGTGTCTCTTTTGGGTAATAGTTTGAGGCATTTCCGTAATAATTTCCTGTCATATTATTTGGCTTGGTCTTTACTTCTCCTATAATTTTACCAATTTTATTATCTTCAATTAATTCTTCTTTTTTAACTTCATAAACGTTTCCTTTCCAAACGACAAAAGGATAAGCCCAAGATAGTGCTTGCACAGAGGGCGAAATCATAAGTAAAAGTAAAAACGACAACAACGTAATTCGTTTCAAAAAGCACCTCCAATAAGTAATCATTTTATTTTAATTATAAAATAATAAAATGGAAATATTGAATGGATTTGAAAAATCTTTGAAAAGTAAAGTTAATTACACGATTCCTCATTATATTTTCTGAAAACAATTTTTTTAGAAAAATTGACATAATGAAATTAAAAGCGAATAAAATAATTCCATTTAGAGAAACTAAAAATAAATACATAATAAATTTGAAAAGCGGGGTGTTTTTTTGGATCCAACAAATTGCGATTTTTCACCAATGAAACAAACATTAAAGGAAGAGCTTTTGCAGGTCATTATTTCATTACAGCAAAGTGTAGAGGCTATGGATACTAATACAAACTGTCTTTTGGGGAATTTTGAAAAAATAAAAGAGAAATTTGTAACGATTGAAATGAAGGCTGCTACGTTTTATTTGAATTGCTATCTTTCACCGTTTACTGAAAAATATCCTGAGCTTTCGCATAGCGTACAAAATATGTCAAAAAGAAGACACGGCGGACTAATTGTTATTGAACGGGAGGATTCCGTATCATCTATTTTAAAGCCTGGTATTCATATTGGTGCTGAAGTGACGCATTCCTTATTAGAATCTATTTTTTTTCCTGGAAATCCACTGCATGATGGCGCTGTTTTAATAAGCAAAAATTTAATTAAATCAGCAGCAAATGTACTGCCACTTTCTGAGAGATACACAGGGGAAAAAAAATTAGGAATGAGACATCGTGCAGCATTAGGATTAAGTGAAGTCAGTGATGCACTTGTCATGATAGTGTCCGAAGAAACAGGGAGAATTTCTTTTGCCTTTAAAGGAAACTTATATCCAATTACGACGCATGGCATTATATAGTGTGAGCTTCACACTGGATAATATCTTGAATTCGAGATATTATCCTTGCTTATTTATCACTTGCGTGGTAAAGTGATAAATAAGAGGAGGAGGAAGCGATGCGAAAACACACGCTCGGATCACTGACATGGATTCGGATGATGCGCTTTACAAATCAAAGTAATCAGCTATCCAATGATTTTTTAAAGCATTTTGACTTAACGACTGCACAGTTTGATGTCCTAATACAAATAAAGACATTTGCACCGTTAACGCAATCACAGTTAGCAGAGAAAGTGACAGTGACGCAAGGTGGTATGTCTCGGATGCTTGCTCGTCTAGAAAAAGATGGACTTATTGAACGAAAACAAAATTGGAAGACCAAAACAATCTCTCTGACAGCTAAAGGCGAGCAGATGATCGATGAGGCAACACCAAGTCAGCTACAGTTTCAATCTTCATTTTTTGAAGAAGTATTAACAGAAGAAGAAATGAAAACTTTAAATAGACTCATGGCAAAATTAGAAAAGCATAGTCGCGAAAAAAAATTACCACAAGCGTGATTTTTTTTGTGACATCACTTGCTTAGTCAAGTGAAAACGAGGAGGAAACATTTATGAACAAATTAAGCGGACATCATCATATATCAATGCTAACAAAAAACGGCAAACGTAATAATGATTTTTATACAAAAATTCTCGGCCTACGTCGTGTGAAGAAAACAGTCAACCAAGATTCGCCTTCCATGTATCACTTATTTTATGGAGACTTAACAGGAGCTGCAGGTACAGAATTAACATTTTTTGAAATGCCCGTAGCAGGACGAACAGTTCGAGGAACAAATGCCATTACACGTATTGGACTACTAGTTCCAAGCTATGAAAGTCTGCAATTTTGGAAAAATCGTTTTCAAGAATTCGAGGTTGAACATAGTGAAATAACAACTTATGCAGGTAAAGATGCATTGTTTTTTGAGGATCATGAAGGGTTACGAATGGTGCTTTTAAATAATCATGGTCACGAAACACCAGCTCATTGGCAACCATGGGACGGCTCTGATATCCCGGGGGAACATCGCATTTTAGGAATGGGTACAGTTGAAATGACAGTTCGTTACTTGCAACGGACAGTAAGCTTATTAAAAGAGCTATTTAATTATACAGCTGTTATAGAAAGTGAAAAAGAGGCAGTATTGCAATCTATTCCTGGGGAAGTACTTGGAGAAATCGTCGTTAAAGAATTAGAAGGGCCTAGTGAGAAACCTGGTCGTGGTAGTATTCATCATTTAGCACTACGTGTTAGTACAGTGGAGGAATTGCAAGAATGGGATGCCAAAATTAAAGAGTGGGGCTTTGAAAGTACTGGCGTTGTGGACCGTTATTATTTCCAAAGTCTTTATTTTAGAGATCGTAATGGAATTTTATTTGAAATGGCGACAGATGGTCCAGGGTTTACAGTTGATTCGGCAGTAGAGGATCTTGGCAAGGAACTTGATCTCCCACCATTTTTAGAAGAAAAACGTGCAGAAATCGAAGCTATTTTAGAACCACTAGATTAAGGAGAGGATTAATCATGGAAAAATACCGCATTGATCAATCGAAAGGCATTGAATTTGGTCTCTATTCATTAGGGGATCATATTCCAAATCCATTAACAGGCGAACGTATTTCAGCTCAGCAACGAATCCAAGAGCTAGTTGAAGCAAGTCAGCTTGCAGAACAAGCAGGTATTGATGTATTTGGTGTGGGCGAAAGTCATCAATCGTACTTTACTACACAGGCACACACGGTTGTTTTAGGAGCAATCGCACAAGCTACATCAAAAATTAAATTAGCAAGCTCCGCTACGGTACTAAGTGTCTCGGACCCAGTGCGCGTATATGAAGATTTTGCGACGATTGATTTAATTTCAGATGGTCGTGCAGAGATTGTTGCGGGGCGTGGCTCTCGAGTAGGTGCATATGATTTACTAGGCGTTGATTTAAAGGATTATGAAGAAATTTTTGAAGAAAAATTAGAGCTGCTGAAAAAAATAAATGACAATGACCTTGTCACTTGGGAAGGACAATTCCGTGCACCACTTCGTAATGCGCAAATTTTGCCACAACCTAAAAATGGGTCGTTGCCAATTTGGCGAGCTGTTGGTGGACCACCTGCGAGTGCCATTAAAGCAGGCTATATGGGCATTCCAATGATGTTAACGACATTAGGTGGTCCCGCTGTGAACTTTAAGCCATCAGTAGATGCCTACAGAGAAGCAGCAGAGCGAAGTGGCTTTGATCCGAAAGAGTTACCGATTGCTACAACAAGTTTATTTTATGTTGCTGATACGACGAAAGAGGCACTACAAGGGATGTATCCACATTTAAATGGTGGATTCCAAGCAATTCGTGGTTCAGGTTATCCAAAGCAACAATTTGCACAAGCGCCAGATACACGAGACGCCTTAATGGTCGGAAGTAAAGATCAAATTATTGAAAAATTACTATATCAATACGAGCTCTATGGCATGCAACGATTTATGGCACAAATTGATTTTGGCGGTGTGCCATTCGATAAATTAATGAAAAATATCGAAATTATAGGGAACGATATTTTACCTGCAATTAAAAAATATACAGTAAAATAAGGAGTGTTCAGCATGAAAATTGTTGCACTAGCTGGTTCAATTGTCGGCTCAAAAACAAAAACAGCCATCAGTAAGGTGGTTGAAATCATACAAAATAAATATCCAGAGCATGAGGTAGTGTTACTAGATCTTGCTGAATACAAAATGGAGTTTAGTGATGGACGAAATTATTTTGAATATGATGGGGATACAAAATATGTAGCCGAAACAATTATGGCTGCAGATGCACTTGTCATTGGAACGCCAACATTTCAAGCTTCGATTCCGGCAACGTTGAAAAATATTTTTGACTTATTACCTGTCAATGCGTTTCGCGATAAAGTGGTGAGTACAGTTGTTACAGCCGGCACATCGAAGCACTACCTAATGATTGAGCAGCAGTTAAAGCCAATTCTTGCTTATATGAAAGCTCATATCGTTCCAACGTATGTATTTATAGAAGAAAAGGATTTTTTACGGAAGGAAATTGTGAATGATGACGTCTTATTCCGCCTTGAGCGTTTAGCTGAGGATACAGTGATGGTAGCTGATGCGTTTGCAGAAATTCGTGCTAAAAAAGATGCGGAATATGATTTTTAGAGATTACTAATTTAATAAATTTTAGACGCTGTATAAGGGGCAATCTTATACAGCGTTTTTTCGTGCCAATTTTATTTTTAGTTGGACCACTTGAACCATCGAGCATGGCCATCAGGGCGTTCCATTGTCCGTATAGATTCTATTTCTCCTAGATCCATAAAATCTTGATGCAGTTGCATATCAAATAAATTGTTATAGCAATGGTAGAGAGGTCGTTCTATGCTAATCTCTTTTAATTGCTCTATTAATTCAAGGCGTAACTCCATTGGGATTTGATTGGCCACATGTGTATGGTAAACAACTAACATTGCTTCTTCATTAATTTCTCTACTAATATCTTTAATAAGTTTAATGGCATCTCCTTTTATCAGTTGTAAATCGAGCTCTTTTAAAATAGGAAGCGCTTGATTTAACAATAGTCTACGTTCTTGATGCTCTGGCCAAATTAAGGCTTGGAGCCATTGGAGCTCTTCCTCATTATGAATATCAATAGGATTTAAATCGATGCCCACTCGATTACAAACAACTGGTGCATTTGAAATAGAAGTTGGAAGCGGCTGACCCTGATTTTCTGATGACAAAATGAAATCATTATTAGAATTGTTTATGTGAAGCTGTTCATTATAGCAGTAATTGTATTGATCCATCCCAAGTTGAAGCCCTGCACTTGCACCAATTTCTATGAAGGCTAATGGTTTTTTGTGGCGTTCATAAATTTCTGTCATCATCGGATAAAGGTAAGAACAACGGCGAATTTCATTTGTCTGAACAAGTTTTTCTTGAAATAAAGTCTTCAATTCGTCTGAATGAGACAAGACGAATGCTTTAAAAACTGGGTACGCTTCACTTATTCTTTTGGGTGTTGTCGTTAAAGACGGATAAAATTGAACTAAATCATCCTTTGATGATGACAGCAAATACTGAACACTAGCTAATAATAAATTGGGCACAGGTTGTCCTTGAGGTATAAACGCCGCAACTTTTAATAGTTCATCGTCTTCAGCAATCTTATTCACTAAATGTTCGTACAGTGGACTTGAGTTTTCACATTCATTTTTTGCAAAAGTACGAAATTGTTTACTTAATTTGGCTAACATACGATTCTCCCCTTTGTGTAAAAGTAATCGATCTACTTTTTAGTTTATTATTATTGGATAATTTAGTAAATTAAATATAGTTAATGAATTTGATTTGAAACATTAATTGAAGGGGTGAGATTTTGGATTATAAATGGGTACAGTCCTTTGTAGTTGCTGCTGAATTTTGTAATTTCAGAGTGGCCGCAGAAGAGCTACATTTATCGCAGCCAAGTATCACTGTTCATATTCATCAGTTAGAGCAATTTTTGAATGTTAAATTATTTAAACGTGAAAAAAACCGTGTGCAATTAACGGAGGCAGGGCACCTTTTCCTAGTAGAAGCTCAGCAAATCATTTATCAATGGGATAAAAGTATTGAACGTTTTCAGTTAGCGACAAAAGGCATTGAAGAAAAGCTAATTATTGCAATGACTCCCTTAATGGTGGAAACAATATTACCTCATGTAATTTATCAGTTTATCAATGAACACCCGTCCATTGAAATATCGATTCTAGTGGAGGAATCAGCAAAAATTGAGGATTTAATAAGTAGTGATAAGGCACATATTGGTATATCCTTATTGCCAACTCGTTATCGACATTGGGACCAAGAGCTTCTTGTAGAAAGTCCTTTAGAACTTGTTATTCCACTGGATGCTTTCGATGATGAGACGGGAGCTTATATTGACTATGAGGAATTGTTTCAAACCTACACTTTATTTACACACCATCCAACCATTTGGGAGGATTTATTACATAAGCTACAGGAAAAATATGTAGTTACCAAGCAAGTGTCCATATCACAATCCTATGTGGTAAAGCGCTTAATAAAAGATGGGCTAGGTATGTCGTTTTTACCACGGATGATTGTTAGAAGAGAGCGGATGGAAGGTCGGTTTAATATAGTTCCCTTCGATGAATTAGCTTTACCAAGTGTTCCTGTATACCTTTTTTATAAGGATTCGGTCCAAGTTCCAGAAGAGTTAGTATGTTTATTTCAGACGAGGAATTATTTGTGATTGTCAACCATTCTTATTTATTGTACCGTTTTCGTGGTGCTGACGCCTGCATTCGCAGAGTGATGTACTATCAAGATGTTGTAAGAAGAATATACATAAATCTGTTTTTAGAATCCGATTGACGAAAATAGTTAACTAGATCCTAATTAGCTTTTTAATCGATTTTATACAACAGATAATTCCAGACGTAAAAATATTGGACTAGGGTTATCTATTGTCAGGCTGCTAGCAGAAAAATTAGGTAGAGGTGCAACAGCCAAAATAGAAGATGGCATGATTGAGTTTTTAGTATGCTTAAAAAAGAATATGTAATATTGGTAGCTGAGAACCTTATTGCATCTTGGCTATAACAATACATAAAACGTTTATATCGAAAAACTGGATAAAACAATGACATAATCCTTATGGAAGAACAGAGCTGTTTATGGTAATTATAGTATATGTTGTGGTGGTTATGATTATGGCGATCAATAATGATAGTCAAAATGAACAGACTTGGGCTTTTAAGACTTTAACCGCAAAAAAATGGATTTTAAGCTTGTTTAAGAGTGGCTATTTCTACAAAATGCAGAATAGACAAAGTTAATAGTATGAGAAGATAAAAGAATAGGTATAAAAAAATTTGATTTCAAAGGAGGAAACATTGTGAAGAAACTTGATTCTGAATTCAATTTTCTAGAGGATATGTATGAAGATTCTTACTTTCCATCATTTTTAGTAGATAAACTTAAATCTCATATTGTTAATGTAGTACATTTTATTGAGGAGAACACTTATACAATAGAAGAGATTCAAGAAAAATTAGACGAAATGACTATAGCGATCAATGAGCTACAAAATGAGTTTTATGAAAATGACAGTGAAATAGAAACGTTTGCACGGGATTCAATCGGATTAACAGTAGAAAAGATTTTACAATATTTTGAGATTGATATCGATATTGAAGAAGCACTTAGAGAACGAGATTGGTGAAAAATTTGTATGTGATTCTAACTTCCTTCTTTATCAAGGGGTTTTAGAAAGTATTGTTTTTGACATATGATAAGGCTCTATAAGGTTATCATAGTGAGATACTTTTAAGAAAAACGTATGATAAAGAAAGGGTTACCGATTCCTGACCTGCTTGATGTGAAAAAATGTTTTTGTCAAAGGAGAAAAAATTGATGCAGGAAAGTGAAAAAATTATGAACAATGGTTTGTTACAGTAGGTAAGTCGTCATTAATATTTCCTAGTTCATATACCATCGAACATATACTTCATCCTAATGGTAATTACTATTAGCAAAGGATGTAAAATTATAGAGAAGTCTATTCCGTGGTCTCAGAATCATTCGATATGGTTGGAATGTTTGATGGAACATCTGCATCGTAATTAAATTAATGGATGAGATAATTTATAAGAGAGGGTTATATGAGTATATACAAAACACAAATTGGAAGAGAAATGTCACTAAAGCTTTATGATGCTCAATTGAGGAAATTGGAATATTCATGTAAGGATGTTTACGTTCATACTCGTTTCGGAAGAACACATATCATTGAAACTGGCAATTTATCGGGTGAACCATTGTTAGTATTTCATGGAGGGAATAGTACGACTGCCTATAATTTATTAATGTACAGATTCCTGCTTAAGGATTTTCATATCTATGCGGTTGATATTATTGGCCACCCTGGAAAAAGTGATGAGGTTAACCTCTCTCCTCGCAATTATGATTATGGAAAGTGGGCAAGAGACGTTATAACTGCGCTTGGATTTGATAGAATCGCTTGTTTTGGGACTTCGTTTGGAGGCGGAGTTCTGGCAAAACTGATGTGTACAGCACCAGAGAAAGTAAAAAAATCCGTATTAATTGTGCCATCGGGTATTAACAATGCCTTCCCAATCAGTACTGTAAAAATGATGATACCACTACTAAAATATAAACTAACAAAGAACGAAAAATATATAAAAAAAACAGCTTTATTTATGGCTATTAACGAAGAAATTCTTGATAAAGATACTTTGAATATGGTGAAAGATAGTTTTGATCATGTAAAAACAAAAATAGGGATGCCATCCAATGTGAGCGAGCAATTAATGCAACAGTGTAAAGCACCGACGCTTATTATGGCAGCAGAAAAAGATTGTTTATTTCCAGCGGAAAAAGTATTACCAAGAGCCCAAAGAATTATACCAAATAACACGGTTCATATGTTAAAAGGGTGCGGACACATGCATATGATGCCGGAGCGGGAACAGAAAATGATCGTTGATTTTTTAAGTGTTGAGTAACTCTAATTAATGCAGAATTTAATGAACGACTTTATCTTTGCTATAAGTTTGGGAAAAACGTAGATCCATTAAAAGGTTTGATTTTTGGTAGACCAATTCCATTAGAATATAAAGAGTATATTGATATTATTTCTTTGTAAAACGCTATTGAACGGGTTTACTGATTTTTGATACTATGAAGGTATTATTTGGAAGGTGCACTTATGGAGCCCAAAAAGAGTAGCATAAATCCTAAGAAGTTGGATTGTAAAGCTACTCTTGATTATTTACATTTTTGTAAAACTTTCGAAAAGGGCATCTATATATCAGAGGTGAAATTAATGAAAAATATGGCTTTGTGGTTGGAACAAGGTTATTGTTCCAGTCGTTTAAAAAATGCACAACTGCAAACTAAAGGTTTAACACTAGAAATCCCTTTTACTGATGCCTTAAGTGAATACGATATTTGTAGGCTAAAATTGATTGTTGAAGAAGTGAGCGATGATAAACAATACCTGTTGGACTCCGCTATATTAGGTGAAAAATTATCAGAAACAACATATAAAAATGTATCATTTTTGGAAAAGGATTTTATTCGCTATACATATGAAAATGACTTCGAGTTACTTAAAAATAGCGAAAGCGAGGCTATTCAACAAGCTCTAAGGGATGGGGTATTACAAGGGAAAAATTCTTATCTGAAGGATTGTATAGAATTAAACGGAAAATATGATATGAAGATTCAAGTTTTTCGACAAGGAATTCATCAGCCTGTTTTTTTATCATCTGAAGCCCCTCAGTATTTTACGGATTTTGAACAAAAAATTGAAACAATAACGATTTATGTGCTGATATTTAGAAACGCTATTGAAATTCATAAAAACAAAAAGCTTACTAATTCTACTGTTTACGGAAGCTTGGGGAATTTAGGTTTTTTTATGGTCGATCTTAAGCTCTTTAGTGAAATTATAAGCAATGAAGTTGGAAATGGGCCAATTAATCTTGTTGATTTATTTACTACAACCGATTTAGTTGATAAATGTTTTGAAGAAGGTATGCTGATTATTACTTGGGGGATTAAACCTTGGCATTATTATGTTCAAGCGATGAATAATTCAATTATTTTTGATGAATGCATAGTTAGTGGAACTTATAAGATTAAAAAAGAGATAAATGAGTTATCAATTATTCCTGGCGATGAATTGCTTACATGGCCAGCGTGTCTAGAAAAAGAATGGCCTAAAATACAATTGGAAGGTGCTGGTGAAAAAATTGATCTTTCGCTATGTACTTGGTCAGGTGCTCTCGGAAACGAAATGATTCCAATGTATATTCTTCAGAGAAGTGAAGAAAAGGTAGAAAATATCGAACCGATTATTAACTACAGTTTCTTTTAAATAATGGACCTGCGTTAAATGTATATCCTGCAACTATGCAGCTATCAATTGGGAACGGTCGTTTAGCATATAAATTGATATTTAGAAAATCAGCTTTAGTAGAAGATATTGCTGACATATTTGAGTTTGACGAGTACTTGAAGTTTGTAGAAATCAAACAGTTCGGTCACTATACTAACTGGTTTAAAAGTTTATAAGGTTAGGTTTGTTAGTTGAAGAAGAATTTTCATAATATAATCTTAATTTTTTTAGGGCAGCATTATGGAAAGCTCTTTTTTAAAAGCATATGCGAGAAGGTATTAAATCCTTCTTTTGCATATGTTTTTTGTTTTTACAGCGGCTTCAGAAATGTAAAAAGCCTTGAAACTTTAGTTTTTGATTCAGAGACTTCCTTTCACTGGAATTACAACTTAAGTGATTTATAGTATTATTAGTAATAATATGGGTGTGAGCGTTTGGGAGGCTGGATACGGACTATTTCTTGCTAGATGTAAAAGATTGTTTGGCCATGTGCCCAATCACTTTATTGCTATAAATTAGGGGTTCTTAATGAATCAAGAAAAATAATAAATAAGTAGTTACTAAGGAGTGAAGAGGATGTTTATAGAATGTTCTACTCAACTAACAATAAGCGATTTAAACGAAGTAGAAACGAAATTAGGATTTAATTTACCAGAACAGCTAAAAAAACATTATTTACAATATAATGGTGGCGTTCCAGTTAAATCTTGCTATTATGCGCAAGATATTGACCTTGAAACGGAAATTGCCACGTTTTCTTCAATTAAATATAAAAAGAGCTCAAGTTTACTAGAAGAAAACTACCTAGATTTCATAAATAGAGGTGTACTCCCAGAAAAATATCTGCCGTTTGGAAATGATTGGGGTGGTAATTTATTTTGCATGGATCTAGAAAACGGTAGTGTCGTTCTTATCTGGATGGACTTGGGGGAGGTTACGGAAAGATGCATTATTTATCAAACAGCTTTGTAACCTTCATAAATAATCTTGAAAAATGTGAAGATGATTAATTCTAGAAGATGAGTAGGGAAGATGTAAAAACTCTTTTCTTGACAAAATTGTCCCCGTGTAAGGGAGGAAACAATTGCTGGAAGCCCCATCGATAGATTTTGTTATGATGACTGAAAACCTACCTTTAACTCATAAAATATGGGGGTAAAATGAGAACCAAATTTATTGATACAACAGTTGGTGTAATAGATGCTAGAGATGCGTTGATTTTAAAAAAGGTTATAATGGATCGTTATCCAAGAGAAGTTGAACTTTCGTTAAATTTAGCAACAGCGTTGGTATCAAATAATTCTACAGAAGAACGATACATTGATATTTCTTTCAATTTTAAAAATGTAGTCAAGTTTGGACTTTGTAGTTTAGATTATTTTAACGAAAATTTATTGGATACGTGCTTTTGTGAAGCGATTGATTCCGAATTTTTGAATAAGGAAAAGACACTGATTCAAAAGGGATTTAAGCATTATTTTCTTGAATGTTATGATGAAGTTATTGAAGTTGTGGTTCAAGAATACAACCTTATTTTGCCAGATGGAATTAGAATAGCTGGTGAAAAAGAGGATAAGAGCAATTGGTAAGGACAGTTAAGTGAAGAGCTAGAATAAAATCAACGGAGATGGATTTATTTAAATAATGAAAACACGAATTCCAATTTTGATGCCAGAGGGGCTCTAAACGGTTTAGTAATAGTTTGTACATTAAATAGTGATAGTTTAGAGAAGGAAAAAGTGATAATGATTAGCTGGATAATTAGATGATTTTAATATTTCGGTGGAACAGTAGATAATGAAATCATGAAGATAGGTGTAAATTAATATGGGCATTGAGTACAGTTTAGTTCTTGAAGATAAAGAAAAAATTGATTTGGTAATCGAAGAGATATTCTCTGTCCTAAAGTCTAATGAAATGTATGAAGATGTAATTATGGATCAAAAAGTAATTATACTTCCATATGACGATTTTAATTGGAATCGATGGTGTACTATAGAAAATGACAAAGGTGAGATATACATCTGGACTATTGGGAACAGAAGTGTTCAAGAAAGTAAGTTAATAGAGGATGTTTGTAAAGTGATTGTAAACCTAAGTATGCAATATGAGCTGGAAGAGATGTAATAATTACTCTGTATCCTCTTTTTAGACTAGGATTTTCAGCTAGGATGAGTAGGACCTCTTGATTCAGAAAACAGAACCGAATGGCGATGTATGGAAGTAAGAATACTTTGGTAACGGAATGATGTAGCCTGAAAGACGTGGATTAATCTGTAGAAAGTAACTAAATGCAAAGGAGGAAATCCGAATTAAATTATTTGGAAAAATAATATGGAGATTAAAAATAATATATTAGATGAACGAAAAGAAAGTATTATATTTCAGTTAAACAGGAATCAGAATGTTGGTAATGGATGGATTGGTGGAAATGCTCCAGCGTATTTCGACGATAAAAGTGAACTGTTAAGTGCAATTGGATCGGAATATCACTTCTATCTTTGTTTTGTATGTCCGCTAGATAAAAATAATATGATTTCTATCTTTATACCGAAAGAATACGAAAATCGTATTTCAAAAAATATTTATCCAAACTGCTCTTTGTACGTGTTTGAACATCCGGTTTCGAAAGAAAGTATGGATTCTACTTATACTGAATTTGGAATGGTTAAACACTATATATCAGAAGGTATTTTTGTCAGTGATGAACAAGCATTCGATACACCTTTTTTTATTAAATTCGGGGGAATTCCTTTCCTTATCCAAGAAGAAGAATACTATTACACTGAATTAGAAAAAGATAAATATAGCTTCTTATGTCAAATTGATGAGGAAGGTTATCCAGATGGGGTATTCGATTCAAGAACTAGTCTTCCATTTGGGTTTGGCGCTGTGTATTTGTATGCAATTGTGGCGGAGGATTCAATAAAGAATCCGTTAGTAGGATATTGGCAATACTCATAGTTGTTATAAGTGATAGGTTTCAAGCACATGATGTAAAAATATAGAGGAGTCTATTCTCTGGAATATTATCCGTGAAATTGTGTCTGAATCTTTAAAAACCTTTCGACTTTCATTTTTTAAAATTAAAAAAATCCGAAAACATATGTAAAGAAGATGTCATAAAGTCCTTCTTTACATATGTTTTTTGTTAGAAATAGAATTCTAAATTTGGTGTTTTATACCTTATATATAATATAATTGTATAAAACGTTCTGTAATGTTTCGAAGTAGATGCGTTTGGCTAGAACAAAAATGTTTGTTGAGTGGGACTGAAATAAGCATGTAACTGTAAAGCTAGTACAAGGCCCATTTTGCCAAGTAATCTAAGAGAGGCAGAATACCATTGGATTGTGAGTAGCTAGGATGAATTAGGTTATCGTTTAATAGCTAAGTGCTGAGAAAGATGTCTTAAATCACGGCTTCTCGTTTTGGAGTAGCAACAATGTATTAATAAACGAGAGGATTGATCTTTTGTGAAACAAATAGAGGATTCAGTATTTAAATTTATACAGACAATGAATAAATATCCGCAAGAAGAATCCCCAGTTGTAAAGAACGGTGGTGTACGTAAAAGGTCAGAATTAGTAACACTAAAGGTAGATGAAAAAATTTATCTTTCTCCTGAATTGAAGTTTTTTTATGAACATTGCGAAATAATTTGTGATGTTCGTCATGATGGTCACAGGCTAAAAAGCACGAGCATCAATTTAGGGAACGCACCTCTTTATCTTTGGTCTCCTGAAACCCTTATCTATAGGCAAGAGGGATTTCGTTGGATTGGATCGGATCTGAAAGAAGATCCAAAATGGAATCCATTTTGGCTTGTCATTGCAGATATAAATGATGATCCTATCGTGGTTGTAACTGATAGAGAAGGCTCACCGGTTATGGCATCTTATGAATCAGGTGCTCTTTTTCCGATTGCAAATTCTTTTTCTGATTTTCTGGATTATCTCTCCATTACATTAGAATTAATACAGGAAAAGTATAATGGGGAAATAACAGATGACGAATCTTGTGAATTGCTCGAAGGCTTTATAGAAGATTTAAAAGATATGCTAAGTAAGATTAATCATAACGATGAACTTATTGAAAATTATATCGATTGTTTATATGGCTAATAAATCCAAAATTACTTGAGTTCATTTGGAAGTAAAGATTTTGAAACATATTAAGAGAATACGTGAAAAGGGGTGTTGTTAATGAAAGTATATAGATTTGAAAATGACTATGATTATAAAGATTTAACTTTTTTGAATAAGGAAGATGTTCGTCTTTTTTCAACTTTTAAGGGACAGGAAATTACTCTGGATTGGAATGCAGAGGTTTTTGGTATTTCAGAAGATAAACTTGATAAAGGGAAATTGTTAGATTTTGATTCACGTTGTTATGGAGCTACATTTATAGTAAAAAAGAAATTTGAAAAGCTTTTTATTGAGGAATTTTCTGATATTATAGAAACTTTTCCAATAAAAATAAAAGGAATTCCAGAAGAATTTATATATATAAATGTAACGAATGTGGTGGCTGCAATTAATTTTGATGGTTTAGATATCCAAGAATCTCTTGCCATGTTGCGAGAAGAAAACATCAGATTTAATTTAGAAAAAATAGAAAATGAGACTTTATTTAGAGACAGTAAAATTAGCTTTTATTTTTGTACACAAAAATTTAAAGATTTTATTGAAAAAATCGGAATTAATGGATTGTATTTTAAGGAGGTAGGAAGAGCTAAGAGGGAAGCAGAATAGAAAAATGATTCGAAAGTTATATACATAGAAAATAAGAGGGGTATTTAAAAAATGTCAATTGAAGTTATTTTTAATGGTGTGGAAAATGAATCTAATGTGGCCCGTCTTGGCGGATATAGCTTCTTACCTGAAAATTTGGATTGGCCATTAAACCCAGATGGAGATAAATTAACACTTGTATTAAGTTTACCAACGGATTTTCTTAATGAAACTTTACATATAAACTTACCAAAAGAACAGGTGCTATCCGTTTTTACAACGTATAAGAAAGATGATTACTTTTTAGATTCAATCACTTTTCATGGAGATCAAGAAGAGTTGAAAAATATTAAAAAAGGATATACAAAAGTTTTATTACACAAGGCTGGTGATATTCGAAATGAATCAGATTTTCTAATACCAGCACAAAAGTTTATTTTGGGTGAAGAAGTGGATTTAGATTTTGAAGATGTTGATGAAGAAGATTTAGATGATATAGAGATTTACTGTGGTTCGTTGATTGGCGATAAACCATCTCTGTTACAAGTAGAAGAAATGGGTTTGGATGATTATCAATTTTGTCTACAAATTTATGGCGGTGATTTTCCTGAAGGATTCCATGATGTGTTTAGCCTTAGTGACTCGGTCGGATATTTGTTTTTAAATAAAAAAGTTGATCAAAAACATGTAGGTGTTTTTTTTACACAATGTACTTAGAATGATGACTTAAAATTTTATTTTTTATGGAGGGGTAAGATGAATTTTACTAATGATAAAGAGAAAATAGCTCCGTTTTTTTGGGTGGATCATGATAGGGGCTCTGCGTCGTTATGTTTAGATGTTGGGGAATATAAGCAAGAGATTTTTGATACACGATCGGATGAGGGATTTGAAGGAGGAGGTTATGATTGGGAATCCTTGGCGATTGTCTTTCTTGAAGAAAAAATGCCAGAATTAAAAGGTATTGTCAAGTTTGATTCAGAAGCTAGCATGTTTTGTGCTTATTCCTTCGATAAAGAAGCATTAGAGAAGTTTGCTATTTCATTTAAAAATACATGTGAAGATGAATCGACTATTACGGATTTATTTTCTCGTGCAGAATTGGATTGAGGGTGTTCTTTTCATAATGTTTTCTATTTCTACTAAATAATATACTAGGCTTCTAAGTACATTATTTTGTTCAGAAGAATTTAAAAAAGACGCTGAAAAACATAAATTATAAGGCATTACCTTTGTCCCTTCAAATGAAGCAGATGTGTATAAACTTTAGTATTATAGCAATTATTTTTCAGAAACAGCGACTATCAGTCAATTTGTTTAAAAACATTTGTTTGAGAGAGTAGGAGAGATCAAAAGATGGTGTTTTCTCTTTTTAAGAAAAAGAAAGAGCCGCAGCAATTGAAAAATAGAGTAGAGTTTTGTATTACAAACTTATCACTAGGTGCGGCAGATGCCTATGATGTACTAGTTGAAAGATCTGATATCGAAATTGAAGTATCGGGCTGTACATCACATTGTGAAATTTGTGAACAAGGGATCTTCGCCATCGTCAATGGAGAAGTCGTCACTGCAGGTGATGCAGAGATGTTAGTGAAAGCAATTGATGAAGAAATTATACAAAATCCTCTTTATTGAATGAAAACAGCTTGTTAACATAATTCAACAAGCTGTTTTTTACTTTATAGTGAATAGCGGCTACCCCGTTATTTTTACCAGCCACGTACGTATTGTACTGGAGGTGTAACGTCTTCTCCTAATTCCTTGGCAGCATGAAGTGGCCAATAGGGCTCACGAAGAAGAACACGTGCTAGGAAAATTAAGTCAGCACGATTGTTTTGTAAAATTTCCTCTGCTTGAATGGCAGACGTAATAAGGCCGACCGTTCCAGTTGGAATATCAGCACCATGCTTAATTGCTTCAGCATGAGGCACTTGATAGCCTGGAAAAACATTTATATGCGCTTGAACGACACCACCAGTAGAAACATCCACTAAATCAACACTTTGTGATTTCATCCAGCGACTGAAGACGAAAAAGTCATCCATTGTTGTACCATCTTCTGCATAGTCTTCAGCGGAAACACGCACAAGCAAAGGACCTTCCCAAACACTACGAATTGCATCGATGACTTGGCGTAGCAATCGATAACGATTTTCTTGAGAACCACCATACTCGTCATTACGTTTATTCGTTGCTGGTGATAAAAATTCACTAATTAAATAGCCATGTGCACCATGGATTTCGAGAACATCAAAGCCTGCTTTAGCTGCTCGGACAGCTGCTTGTTTAAAAGCTTCTACAACATACTCAATGTCTTCTAATGTCATCTCAGTAGGCGTTTTATAATCATCGCTAAATGCAATGGCTGACGGTGCGAATATTTCGCCATCTACAGTTGCTTTACGTCCCGCGTGACCAAGCTGTATGCCAGTTCTTGCTCCGTACGCCTTCATTCCTTGAACTAATTGACGTAAACCTTCGATATGAGCATCATCCCAAATTCCGAGGTCGTTACTAGATATACGACCTTCTGGTACAACACCTGTAGCTTCGACGATAATTAAACCAACTTGACCAGCAGCCCGAGTTGCATAATGTACTTGATGGAATGGTGTTACAAGCCCATCATTCTGTGCTGAGTACATACACATCGGTGCCATCACAACACGATTTTTTAATGAGATATTTTGTAATTGATAAGGTTCGAATAATTTAGCCAAAATAAAGCCCCCTAATCCCTAGTGATATACTTTATTTTGCACCCATTATTTACTATTTGCAAGTAAACGGGATCGAGCTTCTGCTTCTTTAATACATGCTTCTATCGCTTCATTAAAGTGATATTGTTCAAGAGCCTTTATTCCAGCTTCTGTTGTACCGCCAGGACTTGTTACTTTACGGCGTAATACATCAGGCTCATCGACCGATTGCTTTAGCATTTCTGCAGTACCAGCAAGCGTTTGCGTCATTAATAGTCGTACTGTATCTTTTGGGAGCCCGACTTTTGTACCTACCCGTTCAAATGCCTCCATTAAATAATAAATATAAGCTGGGCCACTCCCTGAAAGAGCCGTTACAGCATGTAATTGATCCTCATTCACCTCAATTACTGAGCCAACCGCCTCTAATAGCTGTAAGAAAGTGGAGCGCTGTTCTGCAGTCACTTTGTCATTAAATGCAATCCCACTTGCAGACATCCCGATCGTAGCGGAAGTGTTAGGCATAACGCGTGCGACTAGACGAGCACCTAAATGTTCTATAATAGTCGCAATAGCGATACCGGCTAAAATAGAGAGAATGGCTGATTGCTCTGTAATTTTAGGTTTTAGCTCACGCATCGCTGCAATGGCATCTTTAGGCTTCATCGCTAAAATGATTAAATCAGCGTTCTGATAAATAGCATCATCAAAATTGCAATTTACACCATATGTGTCGTGTAAAAAATGTAAACGGTCTTTGTCTGAACGATTGGTGACGTAAATTTCTTGCGCTGTAAATACCTTTTGTTTAATCCAGCCCTGAATCAATGCCTCTGCCATAGAGCCTGCACCTATAAATAGTATTTTTTTCATGATAAAACCTCCAGTTTAAAGTCAATTTTGCCTTGGCGTAATTGTAGCTGTAGCTTTGCTTTCGTTACCAAGCATTCTTAATGAAGATAAAAAAAGCGCTCTCGTCCTTATAAAGAAGGACGAAAACGCTGTAGTCTCCGCGGTACCACCTTTGTTTGCCATTTGGCACAACTCATAGCCCTTTTATCGCAAGGGAAACGGTTATGTTTTCATAACTGCTCAGAAGTAGGTTCGGTAATGGGAGTGGGTGATGTTACTTTCAGCAAATGTAACACTCTCTAAGACACCTTCACCAATTACGTACTTGGCTTCATCAACGCATAAAAATAATTAGATTATTCAAAATTATATTGGTAAGACGTCAGCCTGTCAACAGGAGGGTGACGAAAAGAAAAAAAACTTGTAAAATAGAATGAATCAGTGTTCACTAGTTGCATAAAGGGGGAAACAGCTTTTGTCTACATACAAAATAGAAATACCAACACCCTATGATGTAGGAGATGTAAATGCATTTGTTGTCAAAGGCGATGCATTGACAATTTTTGATGTTGGTCCAAAAACAATGGAAGCCTATGACGCGCTAAAATGGGGGATTCGCGCAGCAGGCTTTGACATGCGAGATATTGAACAGGTTGTGTTAACCCATCATCATCCAGATCATGCAGGTTGGGTGGATGCCTTTCCAAACGCAGAAATTTTAGGGCATGCCTATAATGATAAATGGCTTCGTCATGACGAGGATTTTTTACGTTACCATGTGCAGTTTTACAGTGAACGCTTATTTGAGCATGGTGTTCCTCAACAATATATCCAGCCGAGTGTACATGTCCGTCGTGAAATAGAGCTTGTAGGTGAACGACCATTAACACAAATTCTTAACGATGGGGATGAAGTGCCAGGACATCCTGGATTAAAGACTATTGAAACATTAGGACACGCACAAAGTCACTTAATCTTCTGGGATGAAAAAACGCACCATGTAATTGGTGGAGATTTATTGCTTGAAAAAATTACACCAAATCCGTTAATTGAGCCACCACTAGACCGTACATTAGGACGTACGAAATCGTTACTACAATATAATGAATCGCTAGAAATATTACGACGATTACCCGTTAAAACAATGTATACAGGACATGGTGCAGAGTTGCACAATATTCCTGATTTAATTGATAAACGATTAGAACGTCAGCATCAGCAAGCTTTGAAGGTTTGCGAATTATTTGGTGATGAATCATTAACTGCTGTACAAGTAACGAAGCGCTTATACCCAGCAGTTTTTCAACGACAGCTTGGACTGACACTGTCTAAAACGCTCGGATATTTAGATTACTTAGAGGCCAACAATTTGATTACATCTACAAAATCTGAAGAAGGTATTTATTTATTTCATAGAAAGTAGGTGTAAACATGAGCGTGAATAAAAAGACGATCTTCGTTACCGGTGCAACAAGTGGTGTTGGACTGAAAATAACAGAATTATTAGTAGCACAAGGCCATTCCGTTTATGCGACAGGGCGCAATACAGTGGCATTGAAAGCATTAGAACGCGTTGGGGCAAACGTGATCCAAGCTGATTTAACTGATTTAGCTACTATCGACGAAGTATGTGCACAGCTACCGCCTCTCGATGTAGCTATTTTATCTGCCGGGGTAGGTAAATTCGGTATTGCACCTGAATTAACAGATGAAGCTATTAGACAAATGGTAGAGCTAAATGTCAGTGTACCGATATATTTAGCAAAACGTCTTGCAGCGCCTATGATACAACGTCAGCAAGGTCAACTCATCTTCATCGGCTCACAGGCAGGAAAGGTAGCGACACCTAAGGCAAGTGTTTATGCTGCTACCAAGCATGCGATTGTTGGCTTTACAAATGGGCTTCGCATGGAACTAGCTCCGTATAATGTGAAAGTCACAGCGATACATCCAGGTCCAATCGATACACCTTTTTTAGACAAGGCGAGTGATGAAAGTGGCTATCGAGAGTCTTTAGGGAGATTTTTATTAACAGCTGAAGAAGTGGCACAAGCTACGATAAAAACAATCGAGCGCCCTGTTCGTGAGGTTAATTTACCACGGATCATGGGGTTAACAAGCAAGCTATATGCAATGGCACCTGCAACCGTCGAATTTTTATGTAAATCATTTTTTAATAAAAAGTAACGAAAAACTCAAAAAAATAATATTAATCAAACTGTAAACTTACTTAAGTATTTTGATAGAAAGAGCTTGTTTTTCGATAAAAGCCCAAAAAGTTTCGATAAAATGAGATTTTGTTTCGATAAAAGCTCAAAAAGTTTCGATAAAGAGCGATTTTGTTTCGGTAAATCTTCAAAGTATTCCTATAAAAAAGAGTTGTCTCTTGCGCTGAGACAACTCTTTTTTGTATGCCTGGCAAGTCCGTCAACTAATTTATACTATATACATTCATGTTGCGAGTGAAAAATTGTTTTTTCGAGTAAAAATATTCATAGTTTGTACAAGCGCTTAAAGTATTGGAATGACACACTTTTTACAATAAACATAAAAGTCTATTAATTTATAAAAATACACTTGTTTTTATTTTTATAACATGATACTATTCGTGTATAAACTTTTAGTTGAGTGTATAAACATACATATCTTATAGATTAATTGGAGGCGCATTTTTTATGGCAAATAAAAAAGTAGTATTAGCATATTCAGGAGGTCTTGATACATCTGTAGCAATTCCTTGGTTAAAAGAACAAGGTTGGGACGTTATTGCAGTGTGTCTTGACGTTGGTGAAGGTAAGGATCTTGAATTCGTAAAAAACAAAGCTCTTCAAGTAGGAGCAATTGAATCATATATGGTAGATGCGAAAGATGAGTTTGCTGAAGAATATGCATTAATCTCATTACAAGCTCATACTTGGTACGAACAAAAATATCCATTAGTATCGGCGCTTTCTCGTCCATTAATTTCAAAAAAATTAGTAGAAATTGCGAATCAAGTAGGTGCGGACGCAGTAGCTCATGGTTGCACAGGTAAAGGGAATGACCAAGTTCGTTTCGAAGTTTCCATCAAAGCGTTAAATCCTGACTTGGAAGTTTTAGCACCTGTACGTGAGTGGGGCTGGAGCCGTGATGAGGAAATCGAATATGCCATGAAACATAATGTACCGATTCCTGCAACATTAGATTCACCATTCTCTATCGACCAAAACTTATGGGGCCGTGCAAATGAAGCGGGCGTAATGGAAGATCCATGGGTATCTCCACCTGAAGAAGCATACGGTTTAACAGTTTCTGTTGAAAACGCTCCAGATGAAGCGGAATACGTTGAACTTGAATTCGTTGCTGGTAAGCCAGTAGCTTTAAACGGTAAGGAAATGAAGCTTGCTGATTTAATTCAAGAGCTAAATGCAGTAGCTGGTGCACACGGTGTTGGTCGTATCGATCACGTAGAAAACCGATTAGTTGGTATTAAATCTCGTGAAGTATATGAAATTCCAGGAGCAAAAGTGCTATTAACAGCTCATAAAGAGCTTGAAGACTTAACACTTGTAAAAGAGTTAGCGCACTTTAAGCCAGTCATTGAGAAAAAATTATCGGAATTAATTTATGATGGTTTATGGTTCTCTCCATTACGTGTAGCACTGGAATCATTCCTAGCTGAATCACAAAAATTTGTGAACGGAACTGTGCGCGTGAAGCTTTATAAAGGTCATGCGATCGTGGAAGGACGTAAATCCCCAAATTCACTATATAGTGAAAAACTTGCAACATACTCTAAAGAAGACCAATTCAACCATGCTTCAGCAGTGGGCTTCATCGAACTATGGGGTCTGCCAACAGTGGTTAACTCTTCTGTAAATAAATAAAAATTAATTTTGACAAGCAAGGTGTAGTATACACTTATGCTGTACTGCACCTTTTCAAAAAGAAATGAAGGAAAAGGTGAGCTGTTATGACAAAACTTTGGGGCGGACGTTTCCAAAAATCAGCAGAAGCATGGGTGGACGAGTTCGGCGCATCGATTGGCTTTGACCAACAGCTTGTTCTAGAAGACCTTGAAGGTAGCGTTGCGCATGTTACGATGCTTGGTGCAACAGGAATTTTATCAGCAGCTGACGTAGAGACAATTCTCGATGGACTTGCACAATTACAAGAGAAAGCTATCGCAGGGGAGCTTGAATTTACTGTTGCTAATGAGGATATTCACTTAAACCTAGAAAAAATGCTCATTGATTTAATTGGTCCTGTTGGCGGTAAACTTCACACTGGTCGTAGCCGAAATGACCAAGTAGCAACAGATATGCATATTTTCTTGAAAAAACGTGTGAAGGAAGCAATCGGTTTAATAGAGACATTCCAAAAGACATTGCTAGAAAAGGCAGAGGAGCATGTGGAAACTATTGCTCCAGGCTATACACATTTACAACGTGCACAACCAATCTCATTTGCGCATCACTTAATGGCCTATTTCTGGATGTTAGAGCGTGATAAACAACGTTTTATGGAGTCACTTAAACGTATCGATATTCTGCCTTTAGGTGCAGGTGCCATGGCGGGCACAACTTTCCCAATCGACCGCTTAAAATCCGCTGAGCTTTTAGGCTTTAGCGAGGTATATGCAAATTCTATGGATGCAGTGAGTGATCGTGACTTTATCGTTGAGTTTTTAAGCAACTCATCTTTATTAATGGCGCATTTATCTCGTTTTGCAGAGGAAATTATTTTGTGGTCGACAGATGAATTCAAATTTATTGAATTAGATGATGCCTTCTCAACAGGATCTTCTATTATGCCACAAAAGAAAAATCCTGATATGGCGGAGTTAATTCGTGGGAAAACAGGGCGTGTTTACGGGAACTTAATGGGCTTATTAACAGTTCTTAAAGGAACGCCGTTAACATACAACAAAGATATGCAGGAAGATAAAGAAGGTATGTTCGATACAGTCCACACAATTCTTGGTTCATTAAAAATCTTTGAAGGTATGATTCGCACGATGACTGTCAATACAGAGCGTTTGCACCAGGCAGTACACTCTGACTTCTCTAATGCTACGGAGCTTGCAGATTATTTAGCAACAAAAGGTATGCCTTTCCGTGAAGCACATGAAGTGACAGGAAAACTTGTATTCACATGTATTCAAAAGGGCATCTACTTATTAGATTTACCTCTTGAAGACATGAAAAAAGAAAGTGAACTTATCGAAGCGGATATTTACGATGTATTAGCACCTGAAGCTGCCGTTCGTCGTCGTCATTCATTAGGTGGTACAGGATTTGATCAAGTAATCATCCAAATCGAAAAGGCAAAAGCTTGTCTAATTTAACAATTATTTTAGCGTGCATGTCCTTGTGACTTTTGCATAGATATTCATTAAAGCTGTCCAGTGAGGCACTATGATAAACCATTTTCCTTTTTCGTTAGAGCCAGAGGGTGAAACGCAAAAGAGCCCCTTACATAGGTGAAGGACAATCCCCAATTCTGGAGACGCGGAATTGGGGTTTTTGTGTCATTAAATGATAATGGGAGGTGTTTTCAATGAATGAGCGTTTTACAAAGGGGTTCGAAACAATAAAGCAGTATGTGACAACGGAAGAAGCGGCAAGAATGATTGAGGCGGATGCACTAGCTGACATCGCACCAGATTTACGAAAAATGATTATTGAATTTGCATACGGTGATGTTTATTCAAGACCAGGGCTAGATGCGAAAAGTCGCGCACTTGTTGTCATTACAGCAGTCGTAACACAAGGTGCTGCTCCGCAAACAAAAACACATATTAAACGTGGTTTACATACAGGTTTGGCACAGACAGAAATTGTGGAAGCATTATTACAATTAGTGCCTTACATAGGTTTTCCGCGTGTGCAAAACGCTTTAACTATAGCTCAACAGGTTTTTAAAGAAGAAGCGTAAAATTATTCCTTGGTGTTTCATGCTATACGAAGGCACTTTAATAAAAATGCGCATCAAATGAATAAACACCTGTGAAACGGTTCATATTAAGAGCGGAATCACTTATTAATCTAATATGATTAGGAGGATGTAGAATGAGTAGTCAAACACCCAAAGACCAGGAATCTCAGGAAAGTCCGCCACAATTGTATAGGGTGAGCTTCTAAAATCTTAAGCAAAAGGTAAGGCAGAGGATATTCTGTTTTGCTGTATCTTAAGAAGAAGCAAAAACCGATACAGATAAAATCAATAGAAATAAGTGTTCTTGGATCCAGAATTTTTCTGGGTCCTTTTTTTATCTCGCATTATAGCCGTAAAGCCAGAGTAATGAAGAAGAACCAAAGATTAATTTTCATTTTATAGAAAAATTTGACTTTTTAAGAAATCTGTCTTACTCTAAGTATGACAGATTTCTGTTTGGTGATAAGCGATACAGATTGGAGGGATAAGATGAATATTCATTTAGATCCAAGCAGTGAATTACAGCTCTATAAACAGTTAGCGAATCAATTAATTGAGTTAATTGCTAAGGGAGAGCTAAAAAATGGTGATACATTACCTTCAGTTCGTTCAATGGCTGCAGATTTAGGGATTAATGTTAGTACGGTAAGTAAGAGCTATCACGAACTCGAAGAAAAAGGGTTAATTGAATTAAAGCCAAAGGCAAAGGCTCTCATTATCGGTGGTCAAAAAAAAGAATTGAAAGAGACGGAAGTTGAAAAAGTAGAAAATGCATTAAAGCCAATTATGGCAGAGGCATTTGCACGTGGCTTAGAAAAAGATCAGATGACAAGTTTGATTCATCGAATTTTAAAACAATGGAAGTAGGGGAAATATGCTTTTTATAGTAAGCATCTTCATCTTTGTAGGCGTACTGGAAACATTAACACCATTTTTGTCTAGAAAAACAACAGTGTTTGGTGTTTCAATTCCTGAGCCCTATGTGCAACATCAGCAATTACAACTATTTAAAAAGCACTACAGTATGCTGGTAGGGAGCATAGCAGCTGCATTTCTTTTAGGCCAAATTTCACTACTATTTACGTCCATTCAGGAAGAAAAATTTGTTTTACTATCCTTTATATTGTTATTTGTCATCTTACTCATATCAGCAGCTCTTTATATGTTTTATCATATAAAAATAATAAAACTAAAAAAACATGAAAATTGGGAAGCACATGTCAAAACAGTTTATGTGACGGATCTATCTATACGTGATCGAGATGAAGTACTCTCACCTAAATTTTTTATATTACCAATTATTGTTAATTTAGCGTTAATCACCTTTACCTATATGAATTACAATTCCATCCCAGATGTATTTGCTACCCATTGGAATGCAGCAGGTGAGGTAGACGGTTGGACTGAAAAAACATGGATTTCAGTAATAGTAATGCCACTTATTTTACTAGGGATACAAATTAGCGTTTTCATCATGAGTTTTGGAATGAAAAGTGCCAAAATACAATTGAGCGCACAGGCGAAAGAAGCTTCTGCCAATAGAGAGCTTGCACAGCGAAAATATGGCAGCTGGTATTTAGCAGCGATGAATCATAATATGACCATTCTTCTTGTTGTTTTACATTACACAACAGTGATTTTAAAGAATCAAACAGTTCCTTACTTCTTCCCTCTTTTTATTGTTTTTATGATCGTCACTTTAGGGGGACTTATCCTCTTTACTTGGAAATTAAGTAAAAGTAATGAGCGCTTTGGTGATTTACATACAAACGAAACAGCTGCAGCCGATGATCGCTACTGGAAATGGGGTATTGTTTACATCAATAAAAATGATCCATCATTATTAGTGCAAAAGAAATACGGTGTTGGTTGGACTGTGAATATGGCGAATAAATGGAGTTACATCATTTTACTCGTGATATTTGTACCTATTTTGTTATTCATTTCCTTGTAGAGGGAGAGATATTATGAAGAAATTATTGTTTTTATGTTGTGCACTCTTATTATTAGCAGCGTGCGCGCAGGAGGAAGACAAAGCAAAAGGTAAAGAGACGAAAGGGGACAATAAAATGAATGAACAACTAATAGGAAAATGGGAAGGGAATATTGAAACACCGAATGGAGCATTTCCAATTATCTTAGATTTGCAAAAAGATAACGGGAAATTATCAGTACCTGCGCAAGGGGATTTTCCATTTAATGGTATTATATATAATGGCAATCAAGTGAATGTTTCCATTAACTTAAATGGCTCAGCTATTGAAATTAAAGGCACATTAAAAGATGGGCAAATTGAAGCAACATTCCAACAAAATGGTGGCATATTCCCACTTGTCTTAAAGCCATTCAAAGAACAGCCAGAACAACCAGTTACGTATGAAGCGTTAAAGATTCCCGTTCAAAATGGTGAGTTAACAGTGGCTCTTCAAAAGGCTAGTAACGAACCAACTCCAGTTGCACTTATTATTGCAGGCTCTGGTCCAACTGATAAGGATGGAAATTCAGCATTAGCTGGTAAAAATAATAGCTTAAAAATGATAGCAGAAGGATTAGCAAAAGACGGTATTGCAAGTGTTCGCTATGATAAACGTGGAATAGGCGATAATCAATCCCTTTTAACAAAGGAAGAGGATATAACTTTTAACCAATACGTAGATGACGCAGTTCAAGTAATTAATACCCTTTTAGCTGATAAAGCTTATTCAAGTGTTCATATTATTGGCCATAGCGAAGGCTCACTGATCGGTTTGCTAGCAGCACAAAAAGCAAATGTAGAGTCCTTTGTTTCCATAGCAGGTACTGGAAGATCAATAGATGAAGTTCTATTAGAGCAATTAAAAGTTCAGTTAACACCAGCCCTTCTAAAAGAATCAACCGATGTTCTTGCATCTTTGAAAAAAGGTGAGCTAGTGAAGAACGTTTCACAAGAATTACAATCTCTTTTCCGTCCTTCCGTTCAACCGTATATGATTTCATGGTTAAAATATAACCCTGCAAGTGAGTTAGTAAAAGTGAATAGCCGAATTTTAATTCTTCAAGGTACAACTGACTTACAAGTAGTTGCGACTGATGCGGAAGCGTTAAAGAAAGCAAAACCAGATGCCGAGCTTATATATATGGACGGAATGAATCATGTGTTAAAAAATGCTCCAGCAGATCGCGCGAAAAATTTTGCGACGTATGCAGACCCAACATTACCACTTCATAAAGAATTGTTGCCTGCCATCCAGCAATTTATTATGAATGAAAATAGAGACTAGGTATGGTGAATGCCATTGTTTGTTTTATCATTATGATCCCAATCTTTGTGATAGTTCTATCTCAAGGAAAAGGTGCATTTTTACTAGCGGGGTATAATACTATGCCCGCTAGTGAGAAAGAGAAATAAAAGTGTTGAAGAGATTTTTGAAAGAATGATGCTTAGCGATAAGATAATTAATCCTGAATATAGTGAAAGGATATAAACTTCAAACATTTGATCACTTTTCCCCGTTTACTTGTGATGATTTCCATGAAAGCTTTACGAAGGTCATTAGCGAAGTTGTAGGTAATCAATCGGTAATAATAAGAAATGGAGATGAAAGAATGGGAATCCTAGATATTAAAAATTTTTCAAAAGTGTATAAAGATAAAAAAAAAGCTGTCGATAACATAAGTTTATCTGTTGAAAATGGCGATGTTTTTGGATTTATAGGTCATAATGGCGCAGGGAAAAGTACAACGATCAAATCAGTAGTAGGAATCCTAGATTTTGAGGAAGGCGACATCTACATTGATGGGCATTCTATTAAGAAAGAGCCTCTTAAATGCAAATCGAAATTTGCTTATATCCCTGATAGTCCCGAAATATATGAACATTTGACAGGAATCCAGTATTTAAATTTTGTAGCAGATATTTTCGGAGTGCCGGAAGATGTTCGAGTAATGAGAATAAAAGAACATTCTGGAATGTTTGGAATAACAGAAAGTCTAGGGAATCTAATATCCTCTTATTCTCACGGAATGAAGCAAAAGTTAGCAATAACTGGAGCTATTATTCATGAACCTAAGCTTTTGATTCTGGACGAGCCATTTGTAGGTCTTGATCCAAAAGCAGTAGTTGTTTTAAAAGAGATAATGAAGAAAATGACTGCTAAAGGGAATGCAATATTTTTTTCAACACATGTCTTAGATGTTGCAGAAAAGCTTTGTAATAAGGTGGCTATGATTAATCGTGGAAAGCTAGTTTATAGTGGTACGATGGATGAAATAATACAAAATCAAACATTGGAAGAGTTCTTTATGAAGGAGTTAAAAGATGAGTCATTTTCTTATTCTTCTGAAAGTTAGGGTTATTTCACTGGCGAGACTTAATACCCTAAAAGGTAAAGCCAGCATTGGTGATAAAATGGTTATTATCGGTATATCTCTTCCGATTGTTATCTTGCTAGCGTATTTTACAAGTCTTGGATATATGCTGAATGAATATAATATGAGAGAACACATACTTGCATTTTCATTTTTATTGAGTACTCTTATATCATTATTTATAGCATTTTTTAATGCTAGTGATGAGTTATTTGGAAAAAGAGATTATGACACATTAATGTCACTTCCTATTAAAACATCAATAATAGTTGTAAGTAGATTCTTTTATATATATTTCTTGAATACGGTAGTATCTTTAATAATCATGCTTTTAATGGGAGCGGTATATTTCTTTACAGGAACAGTAAGCGGAGTTTTTTGGATAAAGATACTGATTGGAATACTTACAGTTGCATTAGTACCATCAATTGTAGCGTCAATTGTTAGTATATTAGTTTTAGAAGTTTCATCGAGAGCAAAATATTCTCGTGCGTTTTCTTCAATTAGCTATATGTGTATTTTTTTATTTTTAGTATTAGCACCAACATTGAGTGGTTATAAATTAGATCCAAGCGATATGAAATTGATATTAACAGATGTATTGAATCAGTTTAACCAAGTGTATCCAATGTTTTATTTGTATAATAAAATACTCGTAACAGGACAAGTGGGAGATTTTCTTATATATATAGCAGTTTCATTAGTGTTAACAGTGATTTTTATTATTGGTCTTTCGTTTGTATACAAAAGACTAAATACTAAAATTCAATCAATAAGTAGTAACAAAAAATATGAAGTAAGAACATTAAAACGATCAAGTATTTTAAAAGCATTATATGTGAAAGAAATCAAACGACTATTTTCGTCCACAATGTACTTAATGAACAAAGCATTCGGAGTGATTATGATGGTTATTTTTACGATTTCTTTAATGATTTCAATCACAAAAGTGATGGAATATATGCCGATAGATACTATTAATACAGTAGAGATTCTGTATAGAGTAACACCGTACATAATGTCATTGATGGTATGTTTATCAAATACAAGTAGCGTATCTTTTTCACTTGAAGGTAAAAATATTTGGATAATCAAAACTTTTCCATTGTCGAAAGAAATGGTTGTAAAGAGTAAGATACTTGTTAATCTTACGGTTACAATACCTCTTACGATTATAAACGGAATAATAATCGGAAGAGTGTTTGGAGCAACATTATTTGATTCCATCATATTAGTACTTCTTCCATGTGCATTTGCAGTATTTTCAGCAGTATACGGAATTGTTATTAATTTAAGATTTGTAAATTATAGTTGGCAATCAGAGCTCCAAGTAATAAAGCGGAGTGTATCAAGTTTATTGGGGATGTTAGGTGGAATGATTCTGGTACTCATTGCAGCAGTTCCAAGAGTACTATGGTCAGGTTCGATAGTAGGCATATATGATGTTGTTATTATTTTATGCTTGGGCATCGTAACTAGCAAGTTATATGCTAAATCAATAAATGGTGAGCCTATTTAATTGGGAAGAGTAGTGTGAAGACTAAATAAATAAATTGAAAAAAGTAAGCTAAATAAAGACCGCAATTAATTGAAAAATCTATGAGAATGGAGATTATTATGAATAAATCTAAAAAGTCAGTAAGTATAATTCCTTGGATATTTTGTGCCTTGTTTTTTGTGTTTTCAATTATTGGTGTACAAAATATATCGGATGAGATTCCTATTACCTTCAACATGGCCGGTCCCAATTTGAACGGCAGTAAATATTTTATCTTTATTTATCCTGTATTGTCATTTTTTATAGGGATTACTGCATTAGGTGGATTAGGGAAAAAGAAAAATACTAAATTACAAGGAAACTTACTATTTATAATTATAGGGAACTTAATAGTAGGTGGATTTATGGTTTATACAATCTTATCACATTGGAATATGTAATTTTAAAATAATTGGTGAATAAGGAAGGAGAAGTATATGTTTTAGGTGAGAATGTAACTTATGGGCAAACTAAGACAAACCGATGTAACCAATCAGCAATTTTAATAAATCAGGATGGTCTCTTAACCACTCTAATATGTTTAGTCTATATTTATCTAACTTTCGCGTTCTACGCTTCGTAGAAGACAGCCAAAGAGACATTTCATCTGGATCCTTTTCTAAATAATGATTAACAGTTCCTCTGCAACTCCGAGCTTCTTTGCAATTTTACTTTTTGAAAAGCCTAGTTCTCGCATCTGAAAAATTTGATTATGCATTTTCCACTTTTCCACCCTCTGCACCACCATCCATCTCTGATAGTCTTCAACTAATCTATCATACTATGGATAATTTTGATTCTAATAAAAAGTGTTCAATCTTATTGAGCGATAATTGACTACTTTTGTTTAGCAGTTAAATAGAAGGAAAGTAAATACTAGTAAAAGGTAAATCCCGCGAGCAGAGGGCAATATCCACAGAAACAAGGTAATGCACATACGAATCAAATTAGTATTAAATCAAAAGAAGTATGCTCAATTCAAAAAATGATGAGCATACTCTTTTGGTTTTTAGGCATTTTTCCACCTTTTGTATTTGGGCAAACTGTCGCTGTTATTTTTCAATACGTTGATTAGAGCGAAAGTAGATTGTTGAGACGTAGATCAATGCAATTCAACGGAAGCCTAAAACAACCTCACGTTATGGTGAAGTGCATTATAGTGAAACAATTATTACAACTTTATCGTACAATAACTATGCAAGGAGAGGTGTATTTCCATTCATTCAAGGTGGATGAAATAGCATGATGAATCGAAACTAAATTGAAAAGAAGGTGCTTTTATGTATAGCATTGGGAAATTTTCGAATCTATGCAATGTTCCTGTAAAAACCATTCGTTACTATAGCGATATTGGGTTACTCGAGCCATCTTTTATAGATGAAGTGACTGGCTATCGTTATTATGATTACGATAAAATGAAAGAGCTGAATACTATTCAGATTCTAAAAGATTGTCATTTTTCATTAAAAGAAATTGAACAGGTTATAAAAGGGGAAAATGATAAGCAAGTTTTAGAGCTAAGATTACATAAAAAAGTTCAGGAATTAGAGCACCAACAAGAAATGATCGCTGAACAAATTCAAAATATTGTCCATGTGAAAAATTCTATTAAGAACGCTGAGACATTTAATCCGAAGCCAACATTATCAAGTTGTTACATAGAAGAACGACCAGAAGTACAGGTGCTTTTCATTCGGGAAAAAATTAATATTATAGAAATAGATAGGCTAGTACAAAAATTATTTGAACGAATTTATGCATATCAATTAGAGGTAGTTGGGGAGCTTACTGCAATTTTTCATCAACATGATAAGAAGCAAAATGTAGCAGATGTTGAACTACTGTTGCCAGTAAAAGCAACTCAACCGGCAAATTATATTAAACTAATCCAAGAAGGCAGATATGCTTGTATAAATGTAAAGGGACCGTATTCAGAGTTGAATTTTGGCTATAGTCGCTTGCAAGAATGGTTGACGGAGCAATCCCTTGAGACAGAAGGGATGTTTATGGAGCAATACATAAAGGGGCTAATCCCATCCGAAGTAGTAAACCCAATTAATATCAAACCAAATATTGAGATCCATCCAAACGATTTTTTGACAACAGTGTTTGTGAAAATAAGAAACTAGCTAAAGTCTCCAGTAAATGGAGACTTTATTCTGTAATTAGCAAGGTAACAACGTCTTGCTAGTAACATACAGAATGGAGTACATCAATGACAACAAATATAGGACAGTTTGCATATCTTAAAGGTAGTTCGTATGAGATTGGACAACATCAAGCACGAGAATTTCAAAAAAAACTTTTGCGAAATCGCTATTCTTTACGGAAAAATTAACTTCGGACAAAGCTTATTTTCAAATGAAAGCACAAATAGAGCAGTATTGCCCAAGTTTAAATGAAGAATTAGAAGGCTTCGCGGAAGGCTTTGGATATAAGCCCGAACAACTACATTTCTATCAAAATGCGTGGTTAATTCCTGGAGGATGTAGTTGAGGGGCTATTTTGCCTGGAAAAATGGCGGATGGTAAAACATATGTTATAAGAAATTATGATTTATCGCCCGCTATTTCAGATATGCGTTTATGTACAACGGTCGTCGAAGGAAAATATATTCATACAGGATTTTCTGTTTCTACATTCGGTCGGAGCGAAGGTTTAAATGAGAAGGGGCTATGTGTTGCGTATGCATCGTGTGGCATGCCCATTGGCAAATATCCTGGTATGAGACCACCAGTAGTACCTGGTTTACAGTTTATGGTTATTGTCAGAGCTCTATTAGAAAATTGTGAAAATGTAGAAGAAGCTATTAATATGGTAAATAATATGCCAGTAGGAACGAATATGAATTTACTGATAGCGGATGCAAATGGCGCCGCAGCCTTGATTGGAACATATGACGGAATAAAAGAAGTGAAACGTGCAGAACTAGATTATCTTATTGCCACTAACCATGGGCTATTTTCTTCAATACAAAAAATGGAGCCAGGCAAACTTGAGCATTCTCAATTAAGATATGATATTTTAGAGGGGAAATTTTCGGAAAGTGGTAAAAGATCTGTTGAAGAAATCCAAGAACTTCTATTAAAGGAGTTTCCTAAAGGACTATCTGTTCATAATTACAACGAAAGCTTTGGAACCGTCCATTCAATTTTGTTTAACCTTACTGACTTACAACTAGAATTTTCATTTGGCTCACCAATACAAAATCAGGTAAACAAGATAGACGTTGGCGAGAATTTTGTGAAAACATCAACATCAACACCTATTGAATTTAATAATAAAAGCTATGGAACACAATTTTGGAAAATAATAAAATCTTAAACAACAAAAAGACCTATCCTTGGTGAGAGGTCTTTTTGTATGTACAAACGATCATACCGCGTCCGATAGTGAGAAGAGAAAGAAATACACATTAACGCTTGTTTTTGACATTTATACTAAAGCGCAAAATCTCGATTATCTTTACTTATTATAAACTAGAAAAATTACTATTCATTGAAGTTATTTTTTATGGGTCGAGTATTTTTGAGGGCTGAACGTGCTATTTAGTGGCTATCATTCCTAGTCAATTCTCTTTATCTTGTTTATTAACTCAATTCGTTCGTTACAACTTGGATAAAATCATCTCTATATTGTGAATCAAAAAAAGTAACCCCTTTCTCTTTGGAAAGTTGTTGTAACTTTTGAATCTTTGCTTCATCTTGCTCCATAAAGGCTTTTTCTACATAATGTAAATCTTGCAAGATATGATATATAAAAGTATCACCTTCTCTTTTGATATCTATAGCAATAAAATCAAAAGATAAAAATGTTTTAGTAGGGTTGATAATTTTATCAAACAGATAGTTTAAAGCTTTAAAAGGGACATAAGGGATACCTTTCTTATACTCATATTTTTCAATAATAGGTAAAACCTCATCAATAAATCTTTGTATTTTTTCTATTTCGTAAAGCTTTGTATTCTCGAAATCATGCATCTCGATAATCTGCTGTATTTTTTCATATTGATTTTGTTCTAACAGTTGCTTTATATAAAGGAGCTCTTCTTTGAATTTGGATCGGACTTTTTTACTTAATTGCCGATGATCAATAACAGCGTATTCGATTAGCTCCCAGTCTATCTCTGGACCAAAATGTGGTCCTAAAAAATACTTAAGTTCTTCAAAATCGCGCACTTAGGTAACTCCTTTTACGTTAGTATTATTAATCTTGAAGGAAAACAAGATAAAAATTTCTTGCCCTAACCGCTCATCAAACATCTTTCGTCAGAGCCATATTAAGATGATATTCCTTTATCTTTACTTAATTCCCAACAATTATGTATTTTACATAAAAAATCATTTTATAGAAATATATAATTTTATTTCATTTTTTTAAAAATAAAATGAACCTTTTCTATTTGCCGTTTGTATAGTCAGTGAACATAGTAATAAGGAGGGATTATTTTGGAGCTTATTGTGAAGGATATTGTGAAAAAATATAATGGTGTGAACGTTTTGGATGGTGTGTCGGCCACATTTAAAATGGGGTATTGTTATTTATTATTAGGTCAAAATGGAGCGGGTAAATCTACATTATCAAAATGTATAGCTGGAGATGTAAAACCTGATGCAGGTACTATTGTATTCAATGAAGCGTCTCAACATGTACAAGAACAAGTTGCGCTTCAATACCAATTTTTTTCGAGTTATCAGCATCTTAAAATTCGTGAAGTAATGGCTCTTTTTACTACATTGACGAACAATAAGGCTGATTTGGGAGAACTATATGAAATATTAGGATTACCGACTTATGACCACCTATTGTTGAAAAATGCGTCAGGCGGTCAGCGAAAAGCAGTATCGATCTTCCTTTCTTTTTTATTAAATAAACCAATTATCATTTTAGATGAGCCGTTTGCTGATTTAGATTTAACAAAGAAGAAGCAATTGATGTTTTACTTACAGCATGAAATTCGCCAACGTAACAAAATGATCATCATTATTAGTCATGAGGTGGCAGGGTTAGAACCGTTATTTGATTATGTCGTGATTTTAAAAGACGGGAAGCTCATTGAAAATAGCACACAGGATGAACTCTATAGAAAATACGCAGAGGCTAAATTGCCGGGAATCGAAGGTCTTTACTATGAAGTGACAGGTCAAATTTTAGGAGGAAAAGCAGGATGATTAAACAAATTGCACGCATGTATATGATAGAAAGTATCCGTAATCCAGGAATGGCTATTGGAAATTTGTTGCCAGCCTTTATATTTATGATTACTTCAGTAATTTGTAAAAATATAGTGACTGGAGATGCGATAGATTTTATGATTAAAGGTCAGTTTTTACCAATTTCAATATTAATGTTAATTTTCTCATTTGCATTTTCTAGCGCTACTATATATTTGGCAGATATGAAGGCCCATAAAACGTTCCAATGGGTACAGCGAACAGGCGTTAAGCCACACACTTACTATATTGGGATGGGAATCGGTGTTTTTACATTATTAAATATATTTTTAGTGTTACTACTCATTGGCTATTCCTTCATCATTGATATTTCACTTTCATCTTTTTTTATGATTATTTTGATTAGTAATTTTGTTTTACTGGCATTATATCCATTGAGCTTTATATTGGCAGGTCTATTTAAAAATGAGAAATTAGCTCAAAGCATGTTAACACCAATTATGATTTTATTCATGTTTTCAGTAACGATGACAACGATGTTTTTAACGCTTGCAGAGAAAAACCCGCAGGATTATTTTATTTTCTTAATCTGGAATCCAATGCTTTATTTAAATGATAGCTTGCAAATGTATTTGAATTTAATTAACGAAACATGGCTTCCGCAATATCAATATTGTATAATTTTAGCAGTTATTAGTTTGGTGCTCGCAGCCATCGCTAAAAAAGTATATACAAGTAAGTAGGTGATTTTATGGGAATTGGATTTATTGTATCTTTAATTGCCGTTGGCGTTTGGACTATTATTATTTTGGGAATTACAATCCCAATGAATAAAAAATATGTTGTTCGCGAAAATGGAAAAATTAATTATAAAAAAACAACCATTTATTTACGTTGGAATGTCTTTGATACGTTAACGCTCGTTATAGCCATATATACAATACTTTGTGTGCAGGCATTAAACATGCTTTTGTCATTCTCTCAAACGATCGAAAATCCATACGTGCAATTTTTTACAAATCAATCGCAAGCATGGGTCATTGTAATAGTGGCATACTTAGTTTCACGTGTGTCCATGACATTGAAGTCCATTAAGGCTCATTGGGGGGATGAGCTAGATGATGAGTAATGAAGAGTGGATGGAGGCCTATAAAAACGGCGAAGTCGAGGGCTTTGAACAGCTCTATAGTCGTTTGTATGAGCCATTGTACTGCTTTTTATTTCGCTATACTCGGGAAGATCAGCTAAGCATTGATATTGTGCAAGATACCTTTGAGCGTTTACAATATATAAAAGAAGATTTTGATGAGCAAAAGGGTACGGTCAAAGCTTTTTTATTTCAAATTGCTTATCGCCTAATGATAAATAAATTGAATCGGCGCAAAAAATGGCGTACGCTCTTCCCGTTTTTAGTACCGACGTCCAGTCATCGAATGTCTGCTGACGAGAAATTAACGATACAAGAGGCGATACTTCAATTACCCGAAAAGCAACGAGCGGTTATTTTGCTCGTTTACTATCATGATTTGCCACAAGAGGAAATTGCACAAATTTTGTCCATTCCACTTGGCACAGTTAAATCAAGGCTACATAATGCGATAAGGACTTTAAAGGAAAAGCTAAAGGAGGATTTCGATGCTTAAGGATGAATTTCAAAAGGAACAATGGTTAAAAGACAGCTTAGATCAAGATAAAGTGGAGATTCCTAAGCAGCTAATGACATACAAGAAAAGTCGCTGGCAACGTTTTCTTCAATATTTAGCTTCACCAACGAAGGATCCGTTAGAGCCAATATGTACATCTTCAGTTGGTTATACCTCTTTGAAAATAGTACCCATTGCTGCGGCTGTATTTATAACAATTTTCCAAATTTTATTGCAATAATTTTTATCAACTATTAAATTTCTCACTGCCACAATCATTCGGTTGTGGTATTTTTAATGAATAAAATACTATTTATTGCCCATTTTTAGGAAATATTTAGATTAATTTGGAGGTTAGTGCTTTGAGGGTTTTGAAAAAATTTCCACGACCATACACGATAAAAGGTCAGCTTCATCGAGCGCTTTTATGGATTACTTTTATTATTGGTCTATGTATTTTTATTCCAACGCTTTACATTGAATATCGGCAAACTATACAGCATCAGAATGAAGAGATGACGCATTATTTGGATGCTCAAACATATTTTTTTGAAAGCTGGTTATCAGAACGATCCAGTGATATACATACAATAGCTAATTTAGATTTTGTAAAAAATTATAATTATGAAAAATCGCAAGCTTTTTTTCTAGATTTTAAAGAAAAAACCGATTTTACCGACTTAATATTCGTTAATAAAGAAGGCATCGTACAATTTGATACCGTTACTGAATATAGTACATCTGGTGTTGGTGTTGGAATGGATGTAAAGAATCGTAAGTATTTTCAGGTTGCTAAAAAGACGAAACAACCATATATAACAGATATTTTAATTAGTAAAGTTACGAAGAAGCCTATTCTTGCATTTGCTTCACCTATTTTAAATGCACAACAACAATTCAATGGTGTAGTTTTTGGTGCAGTAAATTTAGACACAATCGATCAACTACTACATGAATCAAGAGTTGGCTTTTTAGGAAAAGCTTATATTATAGATCAGAATGGTACTATGCTCACAGATTTTAATAGTAAACAGCAACGGACTTCTAGCAATTATTTAGTGGATGAGCATATCCTAAACGCAGCTGAAAAAAATACAATAAGTGACCTAGAGCTTTATAAAGATGCGAATAATATGCGAGTACTTGCAAAAAGTAAGCCTATAAATGAAGGAAAATGGTTTATCATATCAGAAATAGGTCTGTTTGAGGCGTATCAACCATTCATCATTAGAATTTTATTGATAACATTTTGTTTAGTCGTAGGTTCGTTTTTTACGATTAAAATGATGTTACATCTTTCTAAAAAAATTGAAGAACCAATCCAACAGCTTCTTACAGGCGTTAGAAAAGTAGAACAAGGATTTTATGATTATCAAATAGATGAACAACAGTTGGCACCTTATGCACATGAATTTCAGGAGCTTTGTTCGTCCTTCAACGAAATGAGTGCTAAGGTGAAAACGGATACAATCTTACTAAAAAAATTATCAGTTACTTGTCAGTTGACGAAGCTGTATAATCGCCGTTATTTGATTGAACATGGAGAGCTTGTTTTTCAGAAATGTTTAGAGGAACAAAATCATTGTTCATGTATAGCGATTGATATTGATTTTTTCAAAAAGGTCAATGATACATATGGGCATTTAATCGGTGATGAAGTCCTAAAACACGTCGCAAATATCATTACAAATTCTGTGCGAAAAATCGACATTATTACAAGATATGGGGGAGAGGAGTTTGTCATTTTATCTCCAAATACTACGTTAGAGAGCGCAGTAAAGATAGCGGAAAGAGTTCGAAAGCATGTTGAACATCATCCTTATTATGCGGATGATGTTGAGATCAATGTGACAGTGAGTATTGGCATCGCAGGGTATGGTCATTCTAAAAACATTTCAACATTTTATGAGTTACTTGACAAGGCGGATCAAGCACTTTATATTGCAAAAGAAAGCGGTCGAAACCAACTGAGAGTATGTGATCATACAGGTAAAGTTGATACAAATCAGATACTTTAGAAGACTAAATTTGGGAAGTGGTATTTACATGAAGGAAATTATACTAAGTAAATTAAAAGAAATTGAAAAAGAGTATCAAGTGAAAATTTTATATGCAGTAGAATCAGGTAGTCGTGCTTGGGGATTTCCTTCCAAGGATAGTGATTATGATGTTCGTTTTATATATATTCATCAACCTCAGTGGTATCTTTCAATTGACCCTCAAGGTATTGGTGCTAAAAGGGATGTTATAGAAGTACCGATTAATGATTTGTTGGATATTAGTGGATGGGAAATAACAAAGGCATTAAGACTATTTCGCAAAAGTAATCCACCGCTATTAGAATGGTTACGAAGCAATATAGTGTATGACCAACAATATTCATTTATTGACAATGTACTATTACTGGAAAGTGAAGTATTTTATCCAAATGCAAGTTTATATCACTATTTAAACATGGCTAAAAACAATTATCGAGAGTATTTACAGGGATCAGAAGTAAAAATAAAAAAATATTTCTATGTCCTCAGACCAGTTTTAGCATGTAAATGGATAGAGAAAAACAATACGGTTCCACCAATTGATTTTCAGGAATTGTTAAATGCAATTATCTCTGAAGGTCCTTTAAAAACCGAAATTGAGCAACTTTTGCAGAGGAAAATGGCTGGTGACGAACTAAATATGGAGCCGCGTATTGAAAGTATTAATGAGTATTTAGATAAAGAAATAGAGCATATTGAGGCATACTGTAAAAATCTCCACGTTAAAGTCGATGATCCTACACAAAAATTAGATGCGTTATTTAGAAGTACATTGCAAGAAGTATGGGGATCGAAAACTGAATAATTTTAAATCGCAAGGTCATACTAAAAAAGGTTTCACTTATGAAATCTATATTGATGAGGAGGATGGCGCGAATGAGTAGGTTCGAACATTTAGACCCAAAATCTCAAAAAATCCACCGCAACTGGTCAAGGATTAAGCATTCAAAATCTCAAGTAAATGGTGAAACGGAGATTACTCTCCATAACCGTATTTTGAGAAGTGAAGCAAAAGCCCGACAGTTTTAATCATGCTAGAAAAGTAAGTGTCATCAAGCCCAGAACATATTCTGGGTTTTTTTGTTGTTTACGGGGCTTTTCATTCTTGTTCTGATAAAATGAATATATGAAAAATAAAGACAATTTTAGGAGGCGAAAGTAAATGAGCAGCGTAGAAAAAATAAAGAAGGGATTAAAGGAATTCGGCTTAGAGCATAGAACGGAGGAATTATTACCTCTCGCAAAAGAATCCATTCGAATGATGGTAAATCAAATACCTGAAGAAAAAATACAGATTGGCGGCTCAAAAGTTGGTGGCTGTCCGGATGTACCATCTGATTTCTCATGGCCACATACAAACGACAATAGACCGTTGTATTTTCTTTGCCAACTAAATCTAGCAGAAATCAAGGCTTATGATACAAACAGCTTATTACCTGTGGATGGTGTGCTTTCCTTTTTCTATGATGCTGTCGAGCAGCCTTGGGGATACGACCCGAAAGATCATGATGGCTTTAAAGTTTTCTATTTCTCTCAAGATACTAGTAGCCTGAATAGAATGGAAATTCCCGTATCATTACTCGAGCATGGTAACATCGACAGTGCGACGCTACAATTTAAGAATGAATTGACACTTCCATCTTGGGAATCGCCATACTCGATGTATTTAGAAGAGATATTAAGTGAAGAAGAAGCTGATAGCTACAGAGATTTTGAATACGAGTGGATGGAGGAAGATAATTTGTCTATGGCTACTCATCGCATAGACGGTTATCCAGATGCGATTCAAGGTGATATGTATTTAGAATGTCAACTGGTGACAAATGGTTTATATTGTGGAGACTCAACAGGATATGACGATCCTTTGCGAAAGGAATTAGAGGCAGGCGCAACTGATTGGCGATTATTACTCCAATTTGATACAGAGGATGATTTAGGGCTTATGTGGGGCGATAGTGGCAGATTGTACTACTGGATACGTGAGGAAGATTGTAAAAATAAACAATTTGATAAAGCGTGGGTAGTATTACAGTGTTTTTAAAGGAGGGTAATGGAATGCGAGATATTACATTTATTCAAAACTATTTAACGAATCCTGATGATGAAAAATTAGCGGAACACGTTTTTTGGATTGACTGGTGTGAAGACAATGCTGATATTGTCCAATATAGCGAGAAACTATTAAACACAGGGAAGTTAACGTATGAGCATGTTGTAAACGATGAGAGAGGTGTTGATTTATATATTATCTATGATGATAAAAAATCTCTTGTGGTGATGGGGGCGGATGATAGCTGTGATCCAACTATCATTGCCTTAAACGAGATTTTACAGCCTGATTATGAAATACGCATGTGGATGGAATCAATAGGCTCAGATACATTAGGCTTTGTTTTCCTAACACCTGATGAATGGTTAAACCTTGAACAGCAATTCGGATTAGAAAAAGTAAAAGAGTATTTTATGAGTATTACTGCTGAAACAAAAATATTCCGACTTACCTATGAAGATGTCGAGCAGCTATTGTAACATCATTAAAATAAGGTTGGAAAAAAAGCTTTGAAAATAAGCTACATGATAATAGACATTGTTTTAATGTATAAAATGGTTTGCAAATAATAATTTTGGCTTTTAATAAGAGAAAGGAGCATGCAAATTACATGGAAAAATATAATTTCACACAAGAATTGGCCAAACAAATCAATAATTATCAATCGATAGATGCTTTTTATACGAAAATCATGAAGACTGTGGAGCCTGCTAATATGGGCTTCATTTATATAGAACCTGGTGGTGTTGTTGGGATGCATGAGGCGCCTGTACCACAGTTGTTTATTGTCATTCAAGGAGAAGGATGGGTTTGTGGTGAGGATCAAGAGAAAGTAATTTTAAAGACTGGAGAAGGTGTTCTTTGGCAAACAGGAGAGGCCCATGAATCTGGGAGTCATTCAGGCTTAACAGCACTTGTTATCCAATCTGAGCAAATCCATCTTGCATAGTTTACATATAAAATGTGTAACGGAGTAAGTTTTAACTCCGTTACACTAAGCAGTTAGTGATAAGCTAAGTTTAACTGTCTTCAATAAGTGGCCATCAAATAACTCGTCAAATTCTTCTGTTTTTTTAAAGCCCTTTGCCTCGTAAAAGTTCATACCAATCGTATTTTCCTTTTCTACACAAACTAAAAGTGACGTTAAATTTGGAAGCATTTTGATCCCTTCATCTAATAGAGCCGTACCAATTCCTTTGCCCTGAGTTTCAGGAAGTAAATATATCGAGAAAAGCTCTGCCTCTCCATTTACAACATTTGAAAAATTGGCAAAACCTACAATCGTTTCTCCAATTATAGCAACTAAAAATAAACTTTTTTCCAAACGATCTTGCAATCGGTCTCTACTATAAGCGGCTTGTAAAAAACGATTTTGAACCTCATGAGGGATAATTCCTTCATATGTTTGGTGCCAACTCTTTTTGGCAATTTCTTGCACAGAAATGATGTCATTCTTTTGCATATGTCGTATAATTGAACTCAATACTTTTCACCTGCAATTCCAATTTTTCTATTTATTGTAACATAAATCATGAGAAGGGGGATGACTTCATGCAAGTTGTTGAAAAAGCATTTGGCTATATTACGAGAGAGCATGAGGGTCAGTTACAAGTGCTAGTATTTGAGCAAAATACAGAAGGAGCAGGGATTCAAATTCCGAAAGGCACGGTAGAGGAAGAGGAAACACCGCTAGAAGCAGTAACTCGGGAAATGTTTGAGGAGACGGGGTTAGACTATTTAGTAGTGAAGGGGTTAATTGCCCAAGATTATTTTAATCATCATTCAGGGGTATTACAAAAGCGTTATTTTTATCATTTAACGGCAAATGAAAAACGAGATTCGTGGAAGCATTGTCCGACAGGTGTAAACGAGGCAGACTTAGAATTTTCATTTTACTGGATATCAGATGAACAAGAAGTAACGCTAGCGAAGGGACATGGAGATTATTTATATCGAGTACTAGCTCGTGTGAACAATTGAATCATCTAGAAGGTCATAAATAAAACGCGTTTCCAAATTTGGGAAACGCGTTTGTTTTATTATTTCTTTGCGGCAACCTCTAATGCTTGAGCGAAATCCGCGATCAGATCGTCAACATGCTCAAGCCCTACTGAGAAACGTAATAAACCATCAGTAATACCACGTTTTGCACGTTCCTCAGGCTCCATTGCTGCATGACTCATTTTAGCAGGGTAGGATAAAATCGATTCTACGCCACCTAGAGAGACGGCGAACACCGGAATTTTCATCGCTTCTACAAGTGCTTTTGCAGCTTCATAGTTTGGGAGGCGGAAGGATAATACTGCACCTGTACTAGTTGACTGATTTTGATGAATCTCATAACCAGGATGTGATGCAAGCCCAGGGTAGTATACTTGCTCGACAAGAGCATTTGTGTCTAAAAACTCCGCAATCTTTTGTGCCGATTGAGTAGATCGACTAAAACGCACATCTGTTGTTTTCATGTTTTGCAATAAAGTAAAGCAGTCCTGTACACCTAATATATTGCCGAATGAATTTTGGATAAAGTAAAGGTCCTGACCAATCTTTTCATCAGCAGTGACTGTTAATCCTGCAATAATATCGGAATGCCCAGATAAAAACTTTGTAGCACTATGAATAACAACATCGACACCTAGCTCTAGTGGGCGTTGGTGTAAAGGTGTCATAAAAGTATTATCTAAAAACGTAAAGCAATTATGCTGCTTGGCAAGTGCTACTACTCCACGGATATCTGTGATGCCAAGTGTTGGATTCGACGGTGTTTCCATATAGAGAAGCTTTGTAGCTGGTGTAATGGCAGCTTCTACCGCCGCTAAATCTGTGAAATCGACGAAAGTATGTGAAATACCGAAGCGTGGTAAGACTTTTGAGACGAAGCGGTAAGTTCCTCCATAAACATCCTCTGTAATAACTATATGATCACCCTGAGATAATAGCATTAATGCTGCAGATACTGCGGCAATTCCAGAAGAATATGCATGGGCTCTGACCCCACCTTCAAGCTCTGCTACTGCTTTTTCTAATGCATCCCGCGTAGGGTTGCCAGAACGTGCATAATCATATTCGCCGAATTCATCGATACGCTCCTGATGGAAAGTAGATGATAAATACATAGGCACATTGACTGCACCTTTTTTATTTTCATAGCCGTCACGAACACCTGCGTGAATTAAACTTGTTTCAATATGCTGCTTCATCATTAAGCCTCTTTTCTAAGGGTATCGAATACTTGTTTTAAATCCGCAATTAAATCTTCAGCTTCTTCAACGCCAATAGAGAAGCGAAGTAATCGGTCGCAAACTCCACGTTCAATACGTTCTTCATAAGGCATATCCGCATGTGTTTGAGTAGCAGGATATGTAATAAAGCTTTCAACACCACCAAGACTTTCAGCGAATGTAATTAACTTCAAGTTTCGAAGGAATGGGTCAATCCACTCGGCTTTTTTCAAGCGGAATGAAAGCATACCACCTTTTCCTGTGTAGAGCACGTCTGTTACAAGCTCTTCTTCCTCTAAATAGGCAGCAATTGCTTTTGCGTTTGCATCGTGCTGCTTTAATCGAAGATGCAATGTTTTTAATCCACGAATAAGTAACCAGGAATCCATCGGACCTAATACCATACCGCTACCATTGTGAATAAAGCCAATGCGTTCTGCTAATTCAGCACCCTTAGCGACGACTAAACCAGCTAACACATCATTATGACCGCCAATATATTTAGTTGCTGAATGAATGACAATGTCTGCACCTAATTCGATTGGACGTTGGAAATAAGGTGTATAGAACGTGTTATCGACAATTAACCATGCCCCATGCTTGTGAGCTAATTCCGCATATAATTTCAAATCAAATTCCTGCATAAGCGGATTTGTCGGCGTTTCAATGAATAGGGCACGCGTATTGTCGGTGATTAATGCTTCTACCTGCTCAACCGATTCGAATTTTGAGTAGACAGGCTTAATATTATATGTTTCTTCAAAGAAATTAAAAAGTCGATATGTACCACCATATAAATCATCAGGCACCACTAATTCATCACCAGGCTTAAACAATGATAAAACTAATTGAATCGCCGCCATACCAGAGCTACAGGCAAAGCCCATATCTCCGCCCTCTAAATCCGCAATTCCGGCTTCTAATAGTGCACGAGTTGGATTTTTTGTTCGTGTGTAATCAAAACCAGTGGATTCACCGATACCTGTATGTTTGTAAGCTGTCGATAAATGGATTGGTGGGTTAACAGCACCTGTTAAAGGATCACTTAAATTGCCAAGTTGTACAAGTTTTGTTTCAATACTTCTGCTGTTTGTCATGTCGTCACTCTTTTCTTCATCATAATAATGGGGAGTCAAAATATCTAAAAGATTAGAACTTCTTGTCCCAATATTCTCAATAATAGTTACCAATTTAACATGTATACTAAAGAAGAACAAGATAATTTCAGAAAATTAGAGAGATTATTTAAATTTAATCATCTAGGAATAGTAGGAGATAAGTGAGGGAGGAAAATAAAATGAAAAATTGGTTAGTGATAGGTGGGACAGGAATGCTAAAGGATGTTTCTTTATGGCTTATACAGCAAGGTAATTATGTAACCGTTATCGGTAGACAACAAAAGAAAATGCAAAATTTGATAGATGAAGTTAAAAATGATTCGAAATTATCACCTATATTAGTTGATTATACGAATTACAATCACTTTAAATTGGCATTAACAGAGTCTCAGCAAAAAAATAGAACATTTGATTATATTATTGCTTGGGTTCATGGTTCTGATAAAAGAGTTTGGGAGTCACTGTTAGAAGCGATTCCTACTACAAAAAATATAATTTTATACCATATAAAAGGAAGTAGCTCTTTCATAAAAAATGACGGTATCAAAAGTTATTTACTTCCTAATATAGTTTATCGAGAAGTGCAACTTGGATTTGTCATAGAAAAGAACAACTCTTCAAGATGGCTAACAAATAGTGAAATTGCACAAGGAATTATTGATGCAATAAAACAAGAAATACCGGAAAAACATGTGGGAGTATTTGAACCATGGAATTTGCGTCCATAAATAAATCTCTTCAATAAAAAAGAATCTGCCCATTACCTCGGCTTATCCGTGGTAATGGGCAGATTTTTTTGAATATGGTTTAAGCTTGTTCTTTTTTTAATAAATCTCGAATTTCTTTTAGAAGCTCTTCTTTAGAATCTAATTCTGGTGCTGGTTCTTCCACAACAGCCTCTTCTTTTTTACGAGATAGTTTGGTCATAATTCGTAATGCCATGAAAATTGCAAAGGCGATAATTAAAAAGTCAAGAATCGACTGTAAAAATACGCCTAACTGAATTTGCGCATCACCTGAACCATACTTAAAGCTTTTTGTTAAATCAATACCACCAGTTAAGATACCGACTAATGGCATAATGATATTTTCAACTAAGGAGGTAACAATTTTACCGAAAGCACCACCGATTACTACTGCCACTGCTAGATCGACAATATTGCCTTTCATAGCAAACTCTTTAAAGTCTTTCCACAAAACAAATTCCTCCCTGTAATTATCCATAAAATTAATCGAATTATATTTTACTATATTTTTCCCTATCTTTTCAACTACTAAAATAGTGGTAATTATATTCAGAAAAATCTACTACAAATAACGGTAATTTTGGTAAAATAGAAATAGTATTAGAGAGATTAGGTGTGACATATGGCGAATAAAAAGAAGAAAAACCAACCGAAGCTATCGCCTTCCGTTCAATTAGGCATGATAGCTTTACTAATACCAATTGCGATAACTGTTTGTGTTTTCGCCTTTTTTGCATGGAAGGAGCTACAAACATTAACTATATTTGAAAAATTAGCAAAGCAAAAAGAACTAGAAGAAATTCAACAAAATTTCGATATGAACATTCCTGAGCAATATATTCCCATCTATGTAGCAGCGGAAGAGAAATACGGTGTGCCTTGGACGTTGCTTGCCGCCCATCATCGAGTTGAAACACGATTTTCCTCAATGAGTTCGCTCGTTTCACCAGCTGGGGCAGAAGGACATTTACAATTTATGCCTTGTACATTTGTCGGATGGAAACATTCATCCTGCTCGGGGTTAGGAAAAGGGGATATATCGAAGACTGAATTAATGAATCCAGAAATCATTCAAAAATATGGTGGATACGGAGTAGATGCAAATGGAGATGGAATAGCAGATCCTTATGATATTGAGGACGCTATATTTAGTGCCGCGAATTATTTATCGAAAAATGGTGCAGTAGATGGTCATATTCGGCAGGCGGTCTATACATACAATCACAGTGATGAATATGTTAATAAGGTGTTACATTATTTTAATTTATATAATGATTATCATGATGAGCTAAAAGAAGTAGTCCTATATAAAGAAAAGTAAACTACTTTATGGGTGCAATGACAGAAGATACATCTTTGTTGATCTTCGTTATGGCTTGGCCCCAAGCGACTTATCAGATGCCACCGGGAAGCTTTGCTCTGCGCGAAAGTGAAGCGACAGCAACAAATGTTTTAACTGTGCGAAAGCGAAGCGACAGCAACAAATGTTTTAACTGTGCGAAAGCGAAGCGACAGCAACAACTAAGCGCACAGCCGGAGCGGAAATCAATCTTCCGTTTTGCCGAAGAGCCATTTAATTTTTATGTATGGACACAATTTTTTTACAACAAGTAAAGAGCCATCAAAAATGATGGCTCTTTATTACATATTTAGGTTGCTTTACGCATACCTTTTAAAATAAGGCTTACGATAAAGATCAGCACGACAGCACCAATCAATGCTGGGAATACGTAAAAATTACTAACTCGCCAACCCCAGTTGCCAAGAACCATACTACCGATCCACGAACCGACAACCCCAGCAACAATATTTCCAATAATGCCGCCAGGTACATCTTTACCTAAAATTACGCCAGCTAACCAACCTAATACTCCGCCGATGATTAAATACCAAATGAAGCTAATCATTTTTTTCATCTCCTTAAACTAAGATATAATGGCGATTGCTTAGTTATGCCCTGAATGGAGTATATTAAACGCGCCTCGCTTCTTTAGTAATTATTACAAATTCACAAAAAGGTTTTATTAATATTTAGCTTATGCTGATACCTCACTTTTGTGAAAGAAACATCTGTAAGTGTTTTTTCTATAGCGAAGAAACTACATTACGTCAACGCGAAATGGATTACTTAATAACAGTTGCACCTAATGTGTGCTCAAAATGACGCAATGCCCATTCATGACCTGCAGCATCAAAACTTGCAACACCATCTGCATAAATGATCGTTGATATGCCCAAATTATAAGCATCAACCGCAGTGTGTAAAATACAAATATCAGTACAAACACCAACTAAATGAATTTCTTTAATCCCTCGCTCATTCAATAAAATCGATAAATTAGTTCCTGCAAATGCGCTATAACGCGTTTTATCGAGCCACATCACTTTATCTTTGTGAAGGTTATACAGTTCCCCAACTTGCCCGAATAAATGGCGTCCTTTAGTGTCGCGAATATTATGAGGAGGAAAGAGTTTGGTTTCAGGGTGGAATGGGTCATCTTCCTCATGTAAATCATTTGCAAAAACAACAAATTCTTTTTCAGCAATAAATTGGTGAATTAAAGAAGAAATTTTTTGATCTAGTGCTTGACCGGGCTCTCCACATGTTAGTTTTCCATCAGAAGCGACAAAATCATACGTATAATCAATTACTAATAAAGCCTTTTTCAACCTTTTCACACTCCTTATAGGTATAATTTCACTTATTATCATGCCATATTTGGGTCTGTTTGTCAGAAAAATGAATAAAATTTAATGTTAAGAATAGTTTGAAAATTGATTTTTCTGAGCGTATAATGTGAAAAAAGGAGAGTGGTCTATATGAATATGACAGCTATGAAACGTTTAAATCGCCAAGGATTTCTTATTGCAGGCTTGCATCTGCTAGTTTTATTAAATTTAGCAGCGGATTTTATATTCTCCTCGTAATCTCTTAAAAAATAGAAAGGTGAGTTAAATGCTTGTCCATTATTAAAACAACCGTGAAGGCATATTTTATTACATGTCCACGGTTGTTTTTTATTTGTCCTCATAGAATTTGCATAGAATTAAAAGGAATTTCTACGGTAAATGTCAAAGACAAAATACAAACAAAGGAGGGGTAGGATGACCACTAGATTTGATCGAGCGTTCCATGAACTAGAGCGTCCTTTTGCTTGGGTGGACTTTGATGCACTGGATCACAATATAGCGACTGTATATGACTTCTGTGGGCAGAAAAATATACGTGTTGCTACGAAATCGATTCGTTCTGTCGAGATATTACGCTATATACAAAATAATCTCCCCAATGTGAAGGGATTTATGACGTTTACTGCGGCAGAAACAATATTTTTACTTCAACAGCATTTTGATGATTTATTGCTAGGATATCCGGTGATGGAAGAGGCTGCTGTACGTCAGTTATTGCACTTCGTAAAGGCAGAAAAAACTGTCACATTTATGGTCGATAGGTTAGAACATGTTCGATTTTTGGCAGAACTAGGGCGAGAGCTAGGCGTTCGTGTGCGAGTATGTATTGATATTAATGTATCCACGGATTTTAAGATGCTTTATTTTGGTACAAAACGCTCTTCGCTTCATTCACTTGAGTCACTAACACCATTCCTCGAATATATTAAAAATCAGGCTTTTATTGAGGTAGTTGGAGCGATGGGTTACGAGGCCCAAATTGCAGGAGTTGGTAATCGTCCAGCTAATGCTGTGAAAGGAAAATTGATTGAAGTTATGCAATTGCAAGCTAAAAAGCAAGTTACTCAGTTTCGTAGATTAGCCATTGCGCATATAAAAGCATATTTTCCAAGTTTGCACTTTGTAAATGGTGGTGGTTCGGGAAGTATGGCATACACAGCACAACAAAAGGAGGTAACAGAAATTACGGTTGGCTCTGCATTTTATGCACCTGCCTTATTCGACCAATTTACGCATCTACAGCTGGAAAAGGCAGCTGGATTTGCTTTAAGTGTCACAAGAAAGCCGGAAAAAAATATTGTTGTTTGTCACGGCGGAGGCTATACGGCGTCAGGAGCAATTAGTGCTGATCGCTTACCGGTATTCTATGACCCAACCTTTTTTTCATATCTTAACCTAGAAGGCGCAGGAGAAGTTCAGACACCCGTTAAGGTAAAACAGAAAAATGTTCATGTTGGGGACACGCTTTATTTCCGACATGCGAAGGCTGGAGAACTTTGCGAAAGATTTCAAGAACTACATGGAGTTAGAGGGGACAAGTATGTAGGAGCTTATACAACCTATAGGGGGGATGGACAATGTTTTCTATAGATAAATGGAAAAATGGTGAGGAGTGGACAAACTGGGCAGGTAATGTAATCTCTTATCCATCTGAGATGTACTTACCTCGTTCTATTGAAGAGGTTACAAATATTGTGGGGCATGCACGTGAATTTGGAAAAACGATTCGTGTCACAGGTGCAGCTCACTCCTTTAGCGCTGTTGCGATGCCTGAGCATATAGCATTGTCTTTACATAATATGCGTGGGCTTATAGCGGTGAATGAAGAGAAGCAAGAGGCGACACTTTGGGCAGGGACTTATTTATATGAAATAGGCCCATTGCTTGCGAAACATGGCTTTGCTCTAATAAATATGGGCGATATTCAAGAGCAAACGATTGCGGGTGCAGTGTCAACTGGTACCCATGGAACGGGCGTAACACTCGGGTCGTTATCCTCAGCTGTAACAAAATGGGGATTTGTAGATGGTACAGGTACTTATAGGGAGCATATGAGAGGAATGGATGATTTATCTGAAGCTTTACATGTTTCATTAGGTATGCTTGGTGTGCTTGTTAAAGTGACGATCAAAGTAATTCCTCTTTACAGTTTACATTATGTAAGCACAAGAGATACTTTAGCAAATGGGCTGGCGAAATTTGCTGAAGATATTCGACGGCATCGACATGTTGAGTGGTTTTATTTCCCTAGTAGCGAAACAATTCAAGTAAAGCGTATGAACGCTATAGCGCCTGTTTATCAGAGTGAATGGAGTAAAAGAATTGAAACATTGAAACTTCAAATAGTAGAGAACGGTGCTTTTTTTGCTATGTCCGAACTTTGTAAATGGAAGCCATCGTTTAGTGGTGCTATGAGTAAGTTAGCGGCAGCAAATGTTGTAGAAGGGGAGAAAATGGGGATAAGCTATGAAATTTATCCGTCTCCACGTAGCGTAAAGTTCCAAGAAAGTGAATATGCTATTCCATTAACGCAATTTGAGTCATGTATGGAGGAAATCCATGCAACTTTTAATAGTGGAATTTTTAATGTGCATTTTCCGTTAGAATGTCGGACGACAGCAGGTGAAGCAGGTTTTTTAAGTCCAACCCAAGGTCGAGAAACAGCGTTTATTGCCTTTCATATGTATAAAGGAATGCAGGAAGGTCCTTATTTTGAATGGGTCCATACGATGATGAAGAAATATAAGGGACGACCACATTGGGGCAAACTAAATCATTTAACTGCTAATTATGTATACGAGCTATACCCGGATGTTGAAAAATTTTTAGCCATTCGAAGTCAATGTGATCCTGATAATGTGTTTTTGACAGGGTACTTAAGAAAATTATTTACATTATAAGCGCTATTTCTTTAATTGCAGTTCATCTCTTTTGAAAGATTAAGCGAAAGTATTGAAAGATTATTGAAAAAATTAAAATTTGAACGAAATGTCAAAATATTCACAGAAGCGAGATAAAAACGACAATTAGTCAGCATGAAAACGATTTCAAATTTTGTAGATTTTTTAAATTGTTTAGACAATTCAAAAAATACTGTTGACGAGACCTTTTTTTCGTACTATGATAACAACAATTTAACAAGTTCGTTACAGCAGTTAGTTGTCTTAGGCGATTAACATATACGCAAAAATAAAATAGACAGAACATTTCGTATATAGCAACGAACATAGCAATAAATGAGGGGCGTTTAAAATGAGAAGTGACATGATTAAAGTAGGCGTAGATCGTGCGCCACATCGAAGTCTTTTATATGCAACAGGCAAAGTAAAAGCGAAAGATTTAGGCAAGCCATTTATCGGGGTTTGTAATTCTTATATCGACATTATACCAGGTCACGTTCATTTACGTACATTTGCTGATGTTGTCAAAGAGGCCATTATTGAAGCGGGTGGAATTCCATTCGAATTTAACACAATCGGTGTAGATGATGGTATTGCAATGGGGCACATTGGTATGCGTTACTCGTTACCAAGCCGTGAAATTATCGCAGACTCTGCTGAAACAGTTATTAATGCACACTGGTTTGATGGCGTATTTTATATTCCTAACTGTGACAAAATCACACCGGGGATGTTAATGGCAGCAGTTCGTACTAACGTACCATCAATTTTCGTATCTGGTGGTCCAATGGAGGCAGGTACTTCTGCTACTGGTAAGCAACTTTCATTAACTTCAGTTTTTGAAGGTGTAGGAGCTCTTAAATCAGGCAAAATGTCATCTGAAGAGCTGTTAGATATTGAAAACAATGCATGCCCAACATGTGGTTCATGTTCAGGAATGTTTACTGCAAACTCTATGAACTGCTTAATGGAAATGCTAGGAGTAGCTTTACCTGGTAATGGAACAATCGTAGCGACTTCTGATGAGCGCCATAAGCTTATTAAAGAAGCAGCTAAACAATTAGTCCGTATGGTTAAAGAGGACATTAAGCCTCGAGACATTATTACTAAAGAAGCAATTGATGATGCATTTGCACTTGATATGGCGATGGGTGGTTCGACAAATACAGTCCTTCATACATTAGCAATCGCCAATGAAGCTGAAATCGATTATAACATTGAAGATATTAATAAAGTAGCAGAGCGTGTACCGTATCTAGCGAAAATTATGCCTGCTTCAGATATTTCAATGGATGATATAAATAAAGCAGGTGGCGTTAGTGCCATTATTAATGAATTAGTATCTATTCCGGGTGCTATTCACCCAAATCGACAAACTGTTGCAGGAGTAACAATTGGCGAACTTGTAGAGGATTATCACATTACAAATGATGAAGTTATTCGTACGAAAGATAATCCTTATAGCCCAGTTGGTGGTTTATCAGTTTTATTTGGTAATATCGCGCCAGACGGTTCAGTTATTAAAGTAGGCGCTGTAGACCCTTCTATCAAAGTATTCAAAGGTGAAGCAATCGTCTTTGATTCACAAGATGCAGCACAGGAAAATATTGATAACGGAACGGTAAAAGAGGGTCATGTAGTCGTCATTCGCTATGAAGGACCAAAAGGTGGCCCTGGGATGCCTGAAATGCTAGCACCAACCTCTGCAATTCAAGGTCGCGGTCTTGGTACAAAGGTTGCGTTAATTACGGATGGACGTTTCTCCGGTGCATCTCGCGGTATTTCAATCGGACATATTTCACCAGAGGCAGCAGAAGGCGGTCCTATCGCTTTAGTAGAGAATGGCGATGTGATCACAATTGATCTACCAAATCGTACGATCAATTTAGAAGTTTCAGATGAAGTATTAGCGGAGCGCCGTGCAAAATTACCGGTATTTGAACCGAAAATTAAGCGTGGTTGGCTAGCAAGATATTCAAAATTAGTAACAAACGCCTCTACAGGTGGAGTAATGAAAATTTAAAAAGGTAAAACGTTGATGAGGTTAAAGGTTCTAGAGCCTTGTATCTACCAGAGAGCCGGTCGTGCTGGAAGCCGGCGATACAACTAGATCCGACATCCCCTCGGAGTGAGCTATTAAACGCGTGTACGCAATTAGATAGCTCCGGGCATAATCGAAAGTGCTCGTTATTAATGAATAAATGATTTATGACATCGTTTTGGATGCGAGTGATTTCGCATAGGTGCATAAATACTTACATTTATTCGCGAGGTAGCAATTATTTGCTATAAACAAGGGTGGTACCATGGAAAGTCTTTTTCATCCCTACGCAAGGTAGTTCTTTGCGTGTGGAGAAAAAGGCTTTTTATTTTTTTAACGACGTTTGAAAGAGTCTGTTACCTCTTTTCAATGGGAGAACCAGCTAGTAACACTTCAATGATGCGCATTACTGATATGTGAAATTGAATGATAAGAAGGAGGCATATTTGATGAGTACGAATGTTTCTATCAATGAAAAAGAAGAATTAGCAACATCAGCAAAAGCTGAACAAACCTATCAAGCGAAAGATGGTGCTGACGTATTAGTGCAGGCACTACATGAACAAGGTGTTGAAATTATTTTTGGTTACCCAGGTGGAGCGGTACTACCAATTTATGATGCCATTTATAAAAATCCGATTCGTCATATTTTAACTAGACATGAACAGGGTGCAATTCATGCAGCGGAAGGTTATGCACGTGTTTCCAATAAACCGGGTGTTGTTATTGCAACTAGTGGACCGGGGGCAACGAACTTAGTAACTGGTATTGCTGATGCAATGATTGATTCTATTCCATTAGTTGTTTTCACAGGTCAAGTTTCAACGGCTGTAATTGGTACAGATGCTTTCCAAGAAGCGGATATTATGGGGATTACGACACCAATTACGAAGCACAATTATCAGGTGCAGGATGTTAATGATATCCCGCGTATTGTTAAAGAGGCATTCCATATTGCGAGTACTGGTCGAAAGGGTCCTGTTGTAGTTGATTTTCCGAAAAATGTGTCTCAAATGCTATTTGATGTAGAGACCCCACCACAGGCCCCTGATGAAATATATTTACCAGGTTATCAACCAACGTACAAACCAAATTATTTACAAATTCAAAAGGCTATACAGGCGATTTCATTGGCCAAAAAACCAGTTATTTTAGCTGGTGCTGGTGTTCTCTTCGCAGATGCCAAAGAAGAGTTAACAGCATTCGCTGAAAAATACCAAATTCCGGTAGCAAACACTTTGCTAGGACTTGGTTCAATCCATGGAGAGCATGAATTATTCATCGGCATGGCAGGAATGCATGGAACCGTAACAGCCAATACAGCTATTACAAAGTCAGACTTATTGTTGAATATCGGAGCTCGCTTTGATGATCGTTTAACTGGTAATTTGGCGACATTTGCTCCAAATGCGACAATCGTACACATCGATATTGATCCAGCGGAAATTGGAAAAAACGTGCCAACAGACATCCCAATCGTTTCAGATGCTAAAGAAGCTTTAAAAGCATTATTGAAAAAAGACTTCGATGGTCCGGATACAGCAGAATGGCTAACATTCTTAAATAATCATACAAAGGAATATCCATTATGGTACAGCAAGGAGCCGGGGGACAAAGAAGTATTACCGCAGGAAGCATTAGAGCTTGTGCATAAAATTACTGAAGGTGATGCAATTGTCACGACAGATGTTGGGCAGCATCAAATGTGGGCTGCACAATATTATCGATTAAACAATGATCATGGATGGGTAACGTCTGGTGGACTTGGTACGATGGGCTTCGGCTTCCCAGCTGCAATTGGCGCCCAGTTTGCGAAGCCAGACAAAAAAGTTGTTTCCATTGTAGGTGATGCAGGATTCCAAATGACTGCGCAAGAGCTTTCTATCCTGCAAGAATTCAACTTACCGGTAAAAATCGTGATTTTAAATAACAGCTGTTTAGGAATGGTACGCCAATGGCAAGAAACATTTTATGAAGAGCGTTATTCATCCTCACTTATGCCGATTCAACCAGATTTTGTTAAATTAGCCGATGCATATAATTTGAAGGGCTATCGAATTAACACAATCGATGAAGCAGAGAGTATTTTCCGCGAGGCACTACTTTCTGATGAGCCAGCGTTAATTGATTGTCGTGTAAAACAACTTCAATGTGTTTACCCAATGGTAGCACCAGGCAAAGGCTTACATGAAATGATTGGGGTGAAAAAGAATTGAAACGAGTAATTACAGTAACAGTGATTAACCAAAGCGGTGTTTTAAACCGTGTAACAGGTTTACTTATGAAGCGCCAATTCAATATTGAATCAATCACAGTTGGTCATACTGAACAGCCAAACTTTTCGAAAATGACTTTTGTTGTAAACGTAGAGGATGAGCGTAAAATTGAACAGCTAGTGAAGCAATTATCAAAGCAAATTGATGTGTTAAAGGTCAATGACATAACAGATAAATCAATCGTGCTACGCGAGTTAGCGCTTGTAAAGGTAATTTCACCACCAAATTTACGTCTGGAAATGAATTCAATTGTTGAACCATTCCGTCCACAAATTATTGATACGGCGAAAAACGTTGTCACCTATCAAGTTGTAGGAGATCCAGATAAGATTGATGCCTTTATTGAACTTATTCGACCTTATGGTATTAAAGAATTAACGCGTACAGGGGCTACTGCATCTGTTCGTGAAACACAAAGAATCTCAAATTCGCAGCTCTCTATTTTAAAATAGTTTGCATATAAAATGGATAGCTTTGGATACATAGCCCTTAGTGGTTTACTGGCATCCGAAGTTTAAAAAAACAAACCAAAAATTAGGAGGAAACAACAATGGCTACTATGTATTATGATCAAAACATCAACGAGGAAGTATTAAAAGGGAAAAAAATCGCAATCATCGGTTATGGTTCACAAGGTCATGCACATGCCCTAAATCTTAAAGAATCAGGATTCGATGTAGTAGTAGGAGTTCGTCCAGGTGGATCTTTCGATGCAGCAAAAGCGGATGGAGTAGATGTAAAGACTGTTGCTGAAGCAGCGCAAGAAGCAGATGTTATCCAAATTTTACTTCCGGATGAGCGTCAAAAAGCTGTATATGAGGCTGAAATCGCTCCACATCTTGAAGCAGGTAAAGCACTTATGTTTGCACACGGCTTCAACATTCACTTCGGTCAAATTACACCACCAGCAGATGTGGACGTATTCTTAGTTGCACCGAAAGGTCCAGGACACTTAGTTCGTCGTCAGTTCCAAGAAGGTGCTGGTGTACCAGGCTTATTCGCAATCCATCAAGATGCAACTGGTCAAGCAAAAGATTTAGCTCTAGCTTACGGTAAAGGAATCGGCGCAGCTCGTGGTGGTTTACTTGAAACATCATTCAAAGAAGAAACTGAAACTGATTTATTCGGTGAGCAAGCAGTACTTTGCGGTGGCGCTACACAATTAGTAAGAGCAGGTTTTGAAACATTAGTAGAAGCAGGCTACCAACCAGAGTTAGCATACTTTGAAACTCTTCACGAACTAAAATTAATTGTTGACTTAATGTTTGAAGGTGGTATGGCAACAATGCGTTACTCAGTATCAGATACAGCTGAGTGGGGTGACTATGTTGCAGGACCACGTATTATCGACGACTCCGTAAAAGCTCGTATGAAAGATGTTTTAACAGATATCCAAGATGGCACATTCGCTCGTCGTTGGATTCAAGAAAACGAAAATGGTCGTCCAGATTATACAAAATTCAAAGAAGCTGGTGCAAATCACCAAATCGAAGAAGTTGGTGCTAAATTACGTGCTATGATGCCATTCATCAATGAAGGTAAAGAAAAAGTTGTGAGAGAAGTGGCTACAAGCGCGAAAAATTAATATTTTCGATACAACACAAATTGCCAAGTAACAGGAGCGCCTAGGAGTGACAATTAGTGAAGCAGGTTTTCCTGCTTCGTCACCCGGTGGTTTTGATGCGGTACATCGTATTGTAGGAACAGTAAAAAACTCTACTGTAACAGGATTAGACCGCTGTGTATAAAAGATATCGACACAACTTGGGAAGCGATCGGCAAAAGCTTATTTAAATGCCATTAACCGTCATTTGATACAAGCAAACCTTCGTGCACAGCCTGTAAGTTAATCGATTTTCAAGACTCTGTGTAAATGTCGCAAGTTTTGATGGTAGTGAATGGAATCAGCATAATGCGCATTCCAAACGCAATTATGCCAATAACGTGTAGTCGTAATATTGATGACCTCACCTATAAAAATTGGTGAGAGTATTACTAAAATAGCGTAGTCAACGCTATACAAAGAAAGGTGTTTTGACGATGGAGAAAAAAATTACAGTACTTCCTGGTGACGGAATTGGGCCAGAGGTTGTTGCTTCTGCTGTACGTGTATTACAGGTGATTGGTAAGCGATTCAACCATACATTCCATTTAGGTTATGCAACAATCGGAGGCGCTGCCATCGACCAACACAATAATCCACTACCAGATGAAACAATTGAGATGTGCGAAAACAGTGATGCAGTTTTACTTGGAGCGGTAGGTGGTCCGAAATGGGATAATAATCCTCCTGAATTACGTCCAGAAAAAGGATTACTACGTATTCGCAAACATTTTGACTTATTCGCAAATCTTCGTCCAGTAAAGGCGTTCCCGAGTTTACTAGATGCTTCCCCATTAAAGCGTGAAGTAGCTGAAAATGTCGATTTAATAATTGTACGTGAATTAACAGGCGGCGTATACTTCGGGGAACCACGTATGCGTACTGAAAATGGCGCGATTGATACAACGGTTTACTCAACTGCAGAAGTTGAGCGTATCGTTGAAAATGCCTTTGAATTAGCACGTTTACGTGGAGGCAAATTATGCTCTGTTGATAAAGCAAATGTACTTGAAACAAGTCGTTTATGGCGCGAAGTAGTAGAAGCGAAGAAAAAGGATTATCCAGATGTGCATGTAGAGCATAATTTAGTTGACTCAGTTGCTATGAAATTAATTACAAATCCTAGTCAATATGATGTGGTAGTTACTGAAAATATGTTTGGAGATATTTTAAGTGATGAAGCATCTGTTATTACAGGCTCTTTAGGCGTACTACCTTCAGCGTCCATTCGCGGAGATAATTTTGGTCTATATGAACCAGTACATGGCTCAGCACCAGAAATTGCAGGTCAAGGTGTAGCTAATCCAGCAGCAACAATTCTTTCGGTGGCTATGATGCTACAATATTCATTTGGCTTAAAAGAAGAAGCAGCAGAAATTGAACGTGCTGTGAGTGCAGTATTTGATGATGGTTATTTCACTGCAGATCTTGCAAGTGACGGCGCTCGTATAATGTCGACAAATGAATGGACAGATAAAGTAATTAACGAAATAGATACAAGCTTTGTTTCAGAAAGCATTATGACAACATACATTTAAGAAATGAGTGAAGATAATGGGAAAAAATATAATTGAAAAGATTTGGGATAAACATGTCGTTTATCAGGAAGAGGGCAAACCGGACCTGTTATATATTGATCTCCATTTAATTCATGAAGTCACTTCTCCGCAAGCTTTTGAAGGTCTACGTTTGAACGGACGTCAAGTGCGTCGTCCAGATTTAAGCTTTGCGACAATGGATCATAACGTGCCTACAAAAAATCTACCGACGATTCATGATCCAATTGCACGTAACCAAATTGAAACGTTAGCTAAAAATGCTGAAGAATTTGGCGTCGAGCTTGCAGGAATGGGGCACCCTGACCAAGGTATTGTTCACGTAATTGGACCTGAGCTAGGTTTAACTCAGCCTGGTAAAACGATTGTTTGTGGGGACTCTCATACGTCTACACATGGTGCGTTCGGAGCGATTGCCTTCGGTATTGGTACATCTGAGGTAGAGCATGTATTGTCAACACAAACCCTATGGCAAAACAAGCCAAAAACAATGGAAATTCGTGTGGAAGGTGAACTTCCTGTAGGTGTAGCTGCAAAAGATATTATTCTAGCGATTATTTCTAAGTTCGGGATTGGAGTAGGTACAGGACATATTGTAGAATTCACTGGAGAGGCTATCCACAAACTTTCTATGGAAGAACGGATGACAATTTGTAACATGTCGATTGAGGCGGGCGCAAAGGCAGGGTTAATTTCTCCTGACGAAACGACTGTTGATTATATCCGTGGACGTAAACATGCACCTCAAGGAGAAAAGTTTAAGGAAGCTGCAAATTATTGGTTAAGCTTAGCATCAGATGAAGATGCAACATATGATACAGTTCGAATCATTCAAGCACAAGACATAGAGCCAATCATCACTTGGGGAACGAATCCGTCAATGGGTTCAGGTGTGTCAAGCCATGTTCCAACACAAGCAGATTATGAGGATGAGTCAGATAGAGCGGCTCTTCGAAAAGCGCTTTCTTATATGGGCTTAGAGGAAGGTCAACCGTTAACTTCAATCGATATTCAACACGTATTTATCGGTTCCTGCACAAATTCACGCATAAGTGATTTACGTGCAGCAGCAGATGTCATCAAAGGGCGTAAGGTGCATGAAAATGTAACAGCGATTGTTGTACCTGGCTCCTATTCGACGAAACAACAAGCAGAAGCAGAAGGATTAGATAAAGTCTTTACAGATGCTGGCTTTGAATGGCGTGAGACAGGTTGCTCAATGTGTCTGGCGATGAATGATGATGTAGTACCAGCTGGTGAACGATGTGCATCAACATCAAACCGCAATTTTGAAGGACGCCAGGGAGCCGGTTCTCGTACACACTTAGTTTCACCGCCAATGGCAGCAGCGGCAGCAATTGCTGGTCATTTTGTGGATGTTCGTGAATTCGTAAAGGAAACTGTGTAAATTCCATTTACACGGAAAGGATGATTGCAAATGGAACCAATTAATATCGTAAAAAGTGTGATAACACCACTTGATCGTAAAAATGTCGATACAGACCAAATTATTTCGAAAGAGTTTTTAAAGCGTATTGAGCGTACAGGGTTTGGGCAGTATTTATTTTACCATTGGCGCTTCGAAGCAGATGGTAATGAAATAAAAGACTTTGTGTTAAACAAACCTGAATTCAAAAACTCTAAGATTTTAGTAGCACAAGATAACTTCGGCTGTGGTTCTTCTCGTGAACATGCACCGTGGGCAATATTAGATTACGGCTTCAATGTAGTGATTGCACCATCATTCGCAGATATTTTCCATAATAACTGCTTCAAAAATGGGATATTACCAATCAAACTGGCTGAAGCAGAGTGTGATGAAATTTTAGCAAAAGGCTTAGAAAAAACGTACACGATGGAAGTCAATTTGGAGGCACAAACAGTAACGGGTGAAGATGATGTAGTTTATAAATTTAACATCGACCCTTACTATAAAGAAACATTGCTGAATGGTTTGGATGAAATTGCTCTTACCTTTAAATACGAAGAACAAATCGCTGCTTATGAAGCAAATCGTATTGCATTTTAATAGCTGAAGGGATTTCCTTATGACTGAAGACAGACTTGTTGTCTTCAGTTTTTTTATTGCTTAATTTAGGAATTGTTCGGGTAGGAGTGGTAATGAAAAAAAGCTCTTTGACCGGTAAATGTCTAGACCTAATCACTTTCCATAATAAAAATACGTTATTTTAATTCGTCATTTATTTGTAAAAAATGTATAACGAATTGAAGCAATATTTTGATAATATATAAATAGGGTTATGGTAAATAAATGGAATGCTATCCGGTTTATTGATTCATCACTAAAGCGCGCAGTCCAAAACAGAGACAACTACATGTTTTAGTAATGAGCTAGTTTATATAAATGTTTACAGAAAAAACTCAAGTGAAAAATAAAGGGGGAGCAACATGAAAATCCTTCGAAAATACAGCTTGTTAATTGGGAGCTTAGGTTTTTCTAAATTAGGGGACTGGATTTATCTTGTAGCGCTCAATTTATTTGTATGGCATTTAACACAATCGCCTGCAGCGATGGCTGGAATCTTTATTGTCGGACCAGTTGCAAGAGTTTTAACAAGTTTGGTAGCTGGCTCTTTCATTGACCGTATGAATAAACGCAAGTTGATGATTACAACGGATATGATCAGAGGCTTGATCGTTTTTTGTATGCCGTTTATGGAATCTATTTGGCTCATCTATACGCTGTTATTTATAGTGAATATAGCAAGTAGCTTCTTTGGACCTAGTAGTACATATTATATTACGAAGTTTGTTCCTTCAGAAGATAGACAACGTTTTAACGCAATACTTGGCACGTTCAATTCAGGCTCGTTTTTAATAGGTCCAGCACTAGCAGGACTCCTCATCATTCTTTTTAATACGACAGTGACAATTTGGTTCAATAGCTTTACATTTTTTGTTTGTGCTTTGATTATTTCCTTTTTACCAGATGTAGATGATATGAAGGAAACTTCACGGCAACGTATTACGTGGCAACTATTAAAAAGTGACTATCAAGCTGTACTAGCTTTCATTCGCCAAAATGTATTTTTTATAACGATTTATTTCCTCTTTCAAAGTGCATTAATGATTGCATTTGCGCTTGATTCTCAAGAAGCCACTTTTATCAAGCATGATTTAGCTTTATCTGATAGTTTATATGGTGCCTTTGTGAGTAGTGCAGGAGCAGGAGCAATTTTCGGTGGGATAGTTGCCGCAAGCTTCGCCCAAAAATGGTCCACTCGATCATATATAGCTTTTGGTTTGTTTCTGACAATGCTGTTTTACACTGCCTTTTATGCCTCGACATCAAGTATTTTGGCATTTGTAAGTTTAGTTTTTCTAGGATTTTTTATGGCATTTAGTAATTCTGGTTATGAAACATTTTATCAGCAAAATGTACCGCCTGAAATAATGGGTAGATTCGGTAGTTTTGCGAATATATTTCAAAATATTTTGCAAATATCCTTAACCTTACTATTAGGACTATTTGCAGAATTATTTACACTTCAAATGACTGCAATTATTTTCGGTATTATTAGTATTTTATTTTCGATTTCATTATATTTTGTTCTATATTCTAAAAAAAACTATATCAGCTTAAAGGAGGAAATATTATGATTAGCTATTCGCTTCGTTGTATTTTTTGTAAGAAAACATTTGAGGTTGTAGAAGGATCAAAAAAATATAGATTGTATAAACAAAATATGGAAGGAAAATTTTCTTGTGAAGATTGTGATAGAAAAATTGAATTGGAGTCAAGGAAAGGTTTATTGGGAAAACTTTAAATTGAAGCTTGTGCTGAATTGGTGAACATCAATAAGAAGATTAGTACTCCACAATTTTCTAATGGTATGCCCTGTCTTTCTACGGATTTCTCAGTTAAAATGAAAAAATAAGATGGAAGGCAGGGTATAAAGATGATTACAGTTATCGGTAGCATAAATATGGATTTAGTTGTACAAATGGGGAATTTTCCAAAGCAGGGAGAAACGATCCTCGGTAAAGATTTTCAAACGATTCCAGGGGGAAAAGGGGCTAATCAGGCAATAGCTACGGCACGTCTTGGAAGTGAAGTCACAATGATCGGCTGTGTGGGCTCCGATAGTTTTGGTGAAACATTACGCACTGTTTTACAACAAGAGCATATTCAAACTGAAGCTATTACAAGTGTATCGGCACCTACTGGGATTGCAAATATTTTACTCTATAATAATGATAACCGTATCATTGTAGTACCTGGTGCTAATTATGAATTAAAGCCTACACAAATAGAGGCAGCGAAAGAAATCATACAAAAAAGTCAAATGGTCATTATGCAGCTAGAAATCCCAATGGAAACGACTGCGTATGCAATAAAACTTTGTAAAGAAGCAAATGTACCTGTTTTATTAAACCCAGCACCAGCGGCAAATTTTGATGTGCAATGGATGGAGGATATTACCTATATCACACCGAATGAAACGGAGTGTGCTGAAATTTTTGGAGATAATATAGAGCAGGTTTTAGAAAAATATCCTAATAAATTGATAATGACGCTAGGTAGTGATGGCGCACGCTATTATGATGGTGAATACCCTATTCATGTTCCGGGTTATATGACGAGAGCGGTAGATACAACAGGAGCAGGTGATACGTTTAACGGTGCACTCGCTTATGCTTTAGTTGAAGGGCAATCTTTAGATCAGGCAGTGTATTTTGCAAATATTGCTGCTTCGTTATCAGTGGAGAAATTCGGTGCACAAGGTGGTATGCCAACACTTGGAGCAGTTTATGCACGTATGGCTGGAGTTGAAGAATAAAGAGAAGATCAACTCAATACAAATATTTACTAATAATTATTATTTCTTTTAGTCTGAATGAGGAATAATATCTGCGATAGATGGTTTTGTAGAATAAGATTTTTTACCTATTTGTGACGGCGGTATTTAAGTATATTGTCCTTTTTTATCGTTAATTCTTAGTACTATGTATTAATAAAGGAATCTTTTCATTTATAATAACTTTAGATACATAGAAAAGAGGTATTGAGGATGACAGATATTGATAATGTGCCGATCGAATATACAGCCTCAGCGAATAATATTTTGCCACAGCTTGTGGATCATTTGCGCCAATTACATGGCATTATTGTACAAAATACATATGTAAAAGATACAGCTAAACACTTAAATCGTATCATTCAAGATGCTGACAACGAAACAATGATTCTTATTGTTGGGAAAGAGCGTGTCGGAAAAACAACATTGGTAAATGGATTACTAGGACGTCAAGTTTTGCCTGTTAGTGAGCAGCATCCAACTGGGGTAAATACATTTTTGCGATACGGTGAACATGAAGAAATAAAGGCGTATTTTTTAGATGGTGTCGTAGCTGTATTCGATATGAGCAAGCTAGAATTATTGACGACTGGCGATACTTTCGCCTCTCAAATACTACGAGAACATTTAGATTATCTAGAAGTATATTTAAAAAATGATTTATTAAAATCTGTGACAATTATTGATTCTGTTTCATTGGAAGCTGGGGGAGGAGAAATGGCCTACTTCCCAGAAGCATTGATGAACCGTGTGGACGAGATCTTTTGGGTAGTACGTTCAGGTTCGATGGCTATTTATCCAGAAATATTATTAATGGAAACGTTAAAAAACAAAGGTGTTGAGCCGCTTTGTGTCATCAATGCCATCGATTCAAATGAAAATACGAAGGCGTTTATTGAAGCTGAGAGAGAACGATTTGGTCATTTAATAAGTGATTTTGTTGCGATCTCTGCAAGAGAAGCAATTGAAGCTAAACAGATTAAAAGTGATGAGCTTTGGAAAAAAAGTGAGTACGAGCAATTAATTTCAGAAATTCATCGAGTTGCAGAAAATAGTGATAAGAAAACGTATGGCATTTTAATTCGCTTCTTGCAATGGCTTGAACGTTTCCGCTTCGAATTAACTGTTATTCCACAAAGAGACCCATTCCAATCTGCTGTTAAGAACATTGAAAAGTATACAGGTGATACACAATACGAATTTTCGCGCTATCAACGTGACTTAGCGATTGTGACCGAATATGAGCAAGAATACGAACAGGTTGCCAATGTATTTAAAAATGTTCAAACATTATACCAACTTTTACAAATCATTTCACAAACTGATTATTTGCAGGATGAAATTGTAGAAAGCTTTACAGAAAAGGCTGTATCTTATCAACAAGTGTTACGAGAATATCGAAATATGCATAGTGAGTATTTACGTGAATACGATCGATTGGACGCACAGCATAAAAAAATTCACGGAAAAGGTCTTATGAAGGCTATCTTTGGTCAGCATACACAAAATGGATTTTTCAAGGAACGTGTTAACAAGTTAAATGGGCAGCAATTGGTTTGTATTGCCCAATATGAAAAAGTACAAGAAGCGGAGGAATTAATTCTTCATTCCATCCATTCCATACAAAGTTATCTTATGGAGTTAACGAAAATACGTTTAGCACGTATTGAGGAAAAAGTACTAGAGCTAAATCAACAACGTTCAAAAGAAAAGTCCCAATTACAATTATACGCAAATAAATTGAATGAATTTTCTTGTTTGATGGAGGCGCAGGGCTATATTAAAGACAATATTCAACCGTTTTTAATGGACGAACAAATGCCGCTTAAAGCAAAGGATATTGAAATGCTAAAAGAAGCGGTTAACAGTATTATGAGCATTGATCTGTCGAATAATGGCCTACTTGCACGTAGTCAGATGAACAATAAAATGGAGAATACTGCAATTCCTTTCGATGTTCAGCAGAAATATCCATTTCATCCGTTAGCTTTAGCAGAAGTAGATGTAAAATCAAACGATATACCAGAAATTCCGAAAAAGTTAGATATTCAGTATGAAGATTAAACAATAAAGGAAATGTTCTAAAAGTAATTTAAACTTTTAGAGCATTTTTTTTAGTATTTCGTTTTTTTTTGCTCATCACCCAAAGTTGTGGATGACATTTAGAGGACGTCCCCAGGAAAGCGTCCAGTCGAACAGAAATCAACAACAAGTAATGTTGATGCCCCTTGATTATTAAAAATTGGGATTATATTGAAACAAAATGAATTGTTTTTTCGTATAAATAGAAGGAGGGGTTAAAATGATACGAATTAACGGACGTTTTACGGAAGCAAAAATTTATTCAAATACAGCATTACAATCAGCAATCGATCAAATTAAAGAATTGGCAAATCAGGCTTTTATGGAAGGAACAAAAGTACGGATTATGCCAGATTATCACGCAGGTAAGGGCTGTGTTATTGGCACAACGATTCAGCTTCAAAATCGTGTAGTGCCTAACCTTGTGGGCATTGATGTTGGTTGCGGGGTATTTGTAGCTGAGTTAAATGAAGCGGATATAGATTTTTCTAAACTCGATGCTACAATTCGAGCATATATACCAAGCGGAAAGGATATCCATCAGGAAGTATCTCCTGAACGCTATTTTGCTGAATTCGAGGGGAGACAGTTTGTAGCAAGTGGTTTAAAGGATGACTATACAAATTTATCGCTTGGTACACTTGGGGGAGGAAACCATTTTATAGAGCTTGCTAAAGATGAAGCAGGTACACATTACTTACTTATCCATACTGGCTCGCGTTACGTCGGAGCTAAGGTAGCAAATTGGCATCAAAAAAGGGCTTTTGAAACATTGCAACGGGAAGATTTAAAAGTGAAAATAGCCGAACTGAAAGATCAGGGGCGTGAAAAAGAAATTCAAGCGATGATTAAAGCTCATAAAGAACAAAATCCGATTGTACCGAAAGATTTAGCTTATTTAGAGGGCGAATATTTCCATGATTATATTCACGATATGAAAATCGCTCAGCAATATGCTCGGATGAATCGCTGGACAATTGCCGAAACAATTGCCAAGCAAATGAACTGGCATTTTAGCGAAACATTTGATACGATCCATAACTATATTGATACGGAAACAATGACGTTAAGAAAAGGCGCCGTTCGAGCAAATAAAGGGGAGAAGCTCGTTATTCCTATGAATATGCGAGATGGTTCACTCATTTGTATGGGGAAAGGGAATGCAGATTGGAATTACTCTGCACCACATGGGGCAGGTCGTATGTATTCTCGACGTGCTGCAAAAAAAGCACTAAATATGGAAGTTTTTAAAGAAACGATGCAAGGTATTTGGACAACATCCGTAAACGAAGAAACATTGGATGAAGCCCCAATGGCATATAAACCGATGTCAGAAATTACATCTGTTCTAGAGGAAACTGCGGAAATATTAAAAGTGATCACACCCGTTTATAATTACAAAGCTAGTGAAGCAGCTAAGCCATATGAGCGGAAAAATAATCCCTAATAATAGAAATTAGTGATACTTGTACTTTCCCTTATCTATTAACATTATATCTGTAATAGTATAAAATAGGCTTACAAAGATGAAATGGGTGGTTTTTTGGTATCTTCAAAAGATGTGGCAAAGTATGCGGGTGTCTCTCAAACAACAGTTTCAAGAGTGTTAAATACTCCTGAACTCGTAAAGCCGAAAACTATTGAAAAAGTGATGAAGGCGATTGAAGAATTAAACTATATTCCAAATGATATTGCAAGGTCACTTGTACAGAAAAAAACAGGCATTATTACATTGATTTCGGGGCCATTACATAATCCTTTTTTTGTCGATACAACAACTGCAATCGTTAATTATGTTAATGCTCGAGGCTATAAAGTAAATGTTTATTTTGGTACGGAAGATAATTTAGATTCTATTTATAATGCTGTTTTGGAAACGAAGGCTGATGCGATTATTTTATCGTCTATGTTATATGAAGATGACTTATTTTTTAAGCTTGAAAAATTAGGTATCCCATTTATTATGTATAATCGCAAGCATCAGGAAAATAGGCATTTTGTAGAAATTGATAATGTAAAAGCTGGTTATATAGCGACGAATCATATTTTATCTTTAGGTCATCAAGATATATGCTGGATTGGTGGTCCACATGAAATAAGTACTTTTTATGGAAGGTACAAAGGCTTTAAAAATGCATTAAAGGACAGTGGTATAGATGCGAAAACAGTGCCGGCGTTTTTAACAAATACTAACAAAAATGATATTAAACGAGCATTTGAAGAAATACTTGAACTTCCTAAAAAACCTACAGCTATTTGTGCTGCAACAGACGCAATTGCCATTGAAATATTAAGTCTTTGTTTAGAACGGGGCTTTCAAGTTCCTAAAGATTTTAATGTTATTGGGATTGATAATGTGGAGCTTAGTAAACACCATTCGATTGCTTTAACAACAGTAGGCTTAGAATCCGAGAAAAGCCTCGGATTTATTGCTATTGAAAAATTATTTGAGGTAATGGAGAAAAAAAGCACTTGCATCCAACAAACAGAATCTGTTAAACTTTTCCCAAGAAATACTACGAGTAAGAAATGAACTGATGAACATCAGTTTGTTTTTCACTCAAAAATGGTTACGTATTCATTTTTTTGTTACCTAAAATGAATACGTAACCATTTGGAGAGAGGAGTGAGTGAGGTCTTGAAAAAGGGCTTATTTATTAATGGACAATGGCAAATGACAGAAGAGTATATGGAGGTTCAAGCCCCCTACTCAAAAGAGGTTGTAGCACAATTTGCGATGGCAACTGAAGATGATGTACAGCATGCAATTGAAAGTGCTCATGCAGCAGAATCCGAAATGGCAGCATTAACAGCATTTCAAAGAGCAGAGATTTTAGAACAGCTATCTGTTCTATTTATTGAAAATCGAGATGAGGCAGCTAGCATTATTTCGCTAGAATCAGCAAAGCCGTTAAAGTATGCCTATGCTGAAATTGATCGAACGATTGAAACTTACAAATTTGCAGCAGAAGAAGCGAAGCGACTATCTGGTGAAATGATTCCGATGGATGCATCTAAAAGCGGAGAGGGTAGATTTGGTTATACAATTCGTGAACCATTGGGCGTTATTGCGGCCATTACACCTTTTAATTTTCCGCAAAATTTAGTAGCCCATAAAGTTGGACCGGCATTAGCAGCTGGTAACACAATTGTGTTGAAACCTGCAACACAAACAGCTCTATCTGCTCATTTTCTAGCAAACCTATTGGCACAAACAAATCTACCAAAAGGTGCATTTAACTTAGTAACTGGGCAAGGCAAACTAATAGGGGATGCATTTTTAGCACATCCAAAAGTAAAAATGATTACATTTACCGGGAGCCCAGCTGTAGGTATTTCCCTTCGCAATCGCGCTGGATTAAAGAAAGTAACATTAGAACTAGGTTCGAATGCGGGTGTTATTGTGGATGAAGGCGTTCAACTCGATCAAATAATGGACCGAATTGTTATGGGTGCTTTTTCAAATCAAGGTCAAGTTTGCATCTCGCTACAGCGTATATATGTAAAAGAAAATATAATGAATGAATTTTTAGAGCAGCTAAAAGCAAAAGTAGAGCGCTTAACAATAGGGGACCCACTTGATGCAACAACAGATTTAGCGATGATGATTTCAGAAACTGAGCAGCAGCGTGCTATCACATGGATCGAAGAGGCGGTAGCAGAAGGTGCGCAGGTACTGACAGGTGGTCGTATTGAAAACAATATTTTACTTCCAACAGTGTTATTGAATGTATCTTCTACTAGTCGTGTATCTTGTGAGGAAATATTTGCGCCTGTAGTTATTGTCAATACTGTTTCATCAGTAGAAGAAGCCATTGACGCTGTTAATGACTCAAATTATGGCTTACAAGCAGGGATATTTACACCTTCCATTGAGACGGCCTTTAAAGCTTCAAAAAAATTACAAGTCGGGGGTGTCATTATAAATGACGTTCCGACATATCGTGTAGATCAAATGCCATATGGTGGCGTTAAAGAAAGCGGAACCGGTCGTGAAGGAATCAAATATGCAGTTGAGGAAATGACAGAAATGAAGCTTGTGATTTGGAATAATAATTAATTTCTATCGGCGGATGTTTCGATACCCGCTGATATAGAGGAACTCAGTCTAAGAACGCCACGTCCTGTGGCTGCGACTGAGTGACCAACATCTTGTTGTTGACGCTACGTTAGCACTGCGCTTTCGCACAGAAAACATTTGTTGGCCCGAAGCCTCCGGCGGATTCCTGACGTAATTATGGCGAGGCATAATTAATCACGAATGGAGATGGTTGTAAATGAATACTATCAAACAACACCCGAAATTGTATGTTATGGACAATGGAACAATGCGAATGGATAAAAACTTTATGATTGCCATGCATAGTCCTGCAACTATTGATTATCCAAACAAGCCAAATGAATTTGTAGAGTTTCCAGTTTATACAGTATTAATTGATCATCCAGAAGGAAAATTATTATTTGATACAGCATGTAACCCAAATTCAATGGGATCTGAAGGGCGCTGGGGTGAATTTACTCAGAAAGCATTCCCAATTAATATGCCAGAGGAATGCTATTTACATCATCGATTAGAAGAGTTAAATGTGCGTCCAGAAGATATTAAATATGTTGTAGCTTCACATCTACATTTAGATCATGCAGGCTGTTTAGAGCTTTTTACGAATGCAACAATTATTGTACAGGAAGATGAATTCAATGGAGCTTTACAAACATACGCAAGAAATGTAAAAGAAGGTGCCTATATTTGGGGTGACATTGATATGTGGATAAAAAACAATTTACAATGGCGATTAATTAAGCGTGGTGAGGATAATGTGAAACTTGCAGAAGGAATCCAAGTTTTGAATTTTGGAAGTGGTCATGCTTGGGGAATGCTAGGTTTGCATATTAATATGCCAGAAACCGGGAGGATTATTTTAGCTTCGGATGCCATTTACACTGCCGAAAGCTTTGGTCCACCTATCAAGCCGCCTGGTATACTATATGATTCTGTTGGCTATAATTCTACAGTGGACCGAATTAGAAGATTAGCAAATGAAACAAATTCGCAAGTGTGGTTTGGCCATGATCCAGTCCAATTTAAGTCATTTAGAAAATCGACAGAAGGCTATTATGAATAGATAGGAGTAGAACAATTATGCATAAATTAACCTTTACTCCTGCGAGTTATACAGGCTGGGGTTGCTTGAATCAGCTACTACCGGAAGTAGAAAAATTGAAAGCAAATAATATTTTAATAATCACAGATCCATTTTTAAAAAAGTTAGGTTTAACAGATCATCTTGAAAAGCCTTTACTTGAAAATGGCTACTCTACAACTATTTATACCGATATTGCCCCTGAGCCACCGCTCGCAATTGGTGAAAAACTAGTTGAGTTTACAAGAAAGCATCATTTTGATTTAGTAATTGGTTTAGGAGGAGGAAGTGCATTAGACTTAGCGAAACTTGCCGCGGTTTTAGCAACGCATGATGGGAAAGTGGCAGATTACTTAAATTTAACGGGAACAAAATCTCTTGAAAATAAAGGATTACCTAAAATTTTAATTCCAACTACATCTGGAACAGGCTCAGAAGTGACAAATATTTCAGTACTGTCACTTGAAACGACGAAGGATGTTGTGACACATGATTACTTATTAGCAGATGTCGCTATTGTAGATCCTGCGTTAACAATTTCTTTACCACCAAAAGTGACTGCTGCTACAGGTGTAGATGCTTTAACACATGCAATTGAGGCCTATGTTTCCGTAAATGCAAACGAAGTAACTGATGCACTTGCACTACAAGCTATAAAATTAATTAGTGGCTCTATCCGAACTGCTGTGCATGACGGTCAAAATAAGCAGGCACGCTCGGATATGAGTTATGGCAGTTATTTGGCAGGCTTAGCCTTTTTCAATGCTGGTGTTGCAGGAGTACATGCTTTAGCTTATCCACTTGGTGGCCAATTCCATATTGCCCATGGAGATTCCAACGCAGTGCTATTACCATATGTCATGGGCTATATTCGTCAAAGTTGCGAAAAACGAATGAAAGATATTTTAGATGCAATGGGTATTTCATCTGGGTATTTATCGCAAGAAGATGCTTCCTATAAATGTGTAGATGCATTGAAGCAACTTGTGCAGGATGTTAATATTCCGTCAACATTACAAGGATTTAATATACCAGAAATAGCACTGGAACAACTAGCGGATGATGCGACAAAGCAAACAAGAATTCTAGCACGTAGTCCGATGCCACTTAAGCGAGAAGACATCTATACTATTTATCGTGCTGCATTTGATGGAGAGGTTCGAGAACCTCAGCCATTTTAAAAGAAAAGAGAAACGTTGAATGCCGACGTTTCTCTTTTTTCCTACATGTTTTATGGAGCGAAAGTAAATCGGTACAAGAAGCAGCTTATCGAAGCCTAAAATCATGGAAACTTATAGATGGAACTCAAAAAATTGTTTTTCCACTGAAATAAACAAAAAAGAATCTGCTCATACAGATTCTTTTTTGTTTAAAATTATATTTTATGCTTCAGCATCAGGTGAAAATGAACGTGTAGCTAATTCTGCGTCAAGCATAAAGATTGCGTTGGAGTCATTTTCAATGCGTTCGATTTTACGAATTAACGTGTCAAACGTTGATTCTTCCTCTACTTGCTCGTCAATGAACCATTTTAAGAAAGCCATAGTCGCGTGCTCGCGTTCATCTAAAGCGATATCCGATAAATGATAAATACGGCGCGTTACTTCTTTCTCGTGTGAAAGGCCAGTTTTGAAGGCATGTAAAATAGACTCAAAATGATTATCTGGACTATCAAAACCATGGATTGTTGCACGATAACCCATATCACTTAGGAAATTATAAAATTTCATCGCATGGAAGCGTTCTTCTTCAGCCTGTACTAAAAAGAAATTGGCAAAGCCATCGTAATCTTGATCTGTGCAATATGCCGCCATCGCCATATAAGCATGCGCAGAGTAAAATTCAAAATTCATTTGTTCGTTTAGTGCTGTGTGTAGTTTTTCAGATAACATAAATATTTTCCTCCCTTTACAGTAAATATTTACTGCTTCTCCTATAGTATACAGCGAAGAATGGTAGTATGGCAAAGTTTAATTGATTTTTATTCTCAATTAGGGGAATTAATCAAATTCGTTCTTTAAACGCCAAATTACTTCTAAAAGATTGACAAATAAATTAATGAAATCTAAGTATAAATTTAAAGCCATACCAACGACTTCAGCATCTGAAACGTGATTATGTCGGATTTTGTTAAAGTCATAGACCGTATAGAGACTAAAAAGTAGTACAGTAATGCCCGCAATAATCAATGCGACCAAGTTGCTAACAGGGAAAAACATAAAGACTAATGAAAATACAATAACGACAATTAGGACAGTGAATAAATAGCTTCCCCAATTGGAAATGTCTTTATTCATCATCATACCAATCAGTGCTAGCACAATGAAAATAGCTACGGTCGCTACGAATACAAGTAAAACAAGCTGTTCCCCTAGTTCCGCAATGTAAAATTGTGTTGTCCAAAATAGTGTAATTCCCATTAAAAAGGGGATTGTATACATAATGGAATTAGCAAGCTTCACACTTCGCACAAAGCAAACAATGATAAGAAGTACAAGAGTAATAATAGATAGCGGCATGACAACCGCTGGAGGTAATAATGTTGCTATGTACATTCCGACAACTGTCAATAACCACATAAAAGCAAAGTGTTTTAAAATTTTGTTTAAGTTTTGATTTTTAGCATACGTCATATAGAATAATCCTTTCTTTTTTAAAATAACTTTTATATAGTAACATACGTGTCGATTTATAAAAAGATTCAATTACAAAAAAATTTGTATTTTTAACATAATGTGGGTTCAAATGTTGACCAAGTGCAAAATATCTTCCGTTTGGTAATACAAAAAACCTGGTCTACGTGAGGACCAGGTAATATTTTTACAGATTATTTTACATTTTTTCTTTGATTTTTCACACCAACTAAATAACCACCAAGGGCAATTCCAATTAAGACAATCCAGAAAATGGCCTTCCATATCGTTGAATGTGGGAATTCATGTGGAATTATACCTAGTTTTTCGTGTGCTAATGTCAAAACAGCCAGCTTTACACCAACCCAGCCAACGATTAAGAATGCAGCAGTTTCTAGTGATGGGAATTTATCGAGAACTTTCACGAACCAACGAGCTGCAAAACGCATCATAATAACACCGATTAGACCTCCTAGGAACATCACTGAGAATTGACCTGCGTTAATGCCGCCAACATCAAAATTTCCGATATGAGGTAGTGTCACTGCAATGGCAACAGCTGCTAAAATTGAATCTACCGCAAAGGCAATATCGGCTAATTCTACTTTTATGACTGTCATCCAGAAGCCAGATTGCTTTTTAGACTCATGAATTTCTTCAGGATTTTGCGCGGCTTTCCGTGAATCATAAATATGCTTACCAGACATGATTAATAAGTATGCAGCACCAATTGCTTGAATTTGCCAAAAATTAACGAGCGTAGTAATAAGAAATAATGCAGCAAATCGGAAAACAAATGCTCCTACCAAACCATATAATAGTGCTTTTTGCTGTTGTGCCTTTGGTAAATGTTTAACCATAACGGCCATTACAACTGCATTATCAGCAGCTAATAAACCTTCTAAAACAATTAATACGACGAGTACCCATGCGTATTCGAGTAAGATTGCCTCCAAATTTATTTCCTCCTTTTTACTTAGAACAGAAATGAACATACTGCTTTTAACGTAGTCTTTGCTATTTTAGGCAAAATAAAAAGACCTCTGCCTAAAAAATAGGCAAAGGTCTTGCTAAGCGATCACTGTTATACAGAAAATATCTTGTTCGCCAAGATATGCCTTCACACCCGATGGTTAATAACCATGTAATGACGAATGTGAAATCAGATGCTCGTTCACATCTGCTAGCTACTCCCCTTTGACATAATTGTCAAAAGCTATTCAATTCTTTATACATGGATTATAGCATGGTGATCGCCAATTGCAAATAAAAATGTGAAGTTATGTTAAAAAAATTTGGTGATTGTTTTCATGAAAAGGCAATTTAAGCAATTATACAAATAATTTTTTGTTAAAAAATTAAGCAGGATATTTCAAATGTTATAAAAATAAAAGTCGTATTAAGTTGGTTGGGCTTGAGAATAGGCAACTCCTTAGGGGATACTACAAAGAAGTGAGTAGAGGAACGAAGACGCTGGGACATAAATATGTTTTTACGGCAAAATTAAAAAATTCTACATCAGAAAAGCGCGAGAAATCAATGTTACCAAAATTGATTTCTCACGCTTTTTAAGGTTTTGACCAGTTATGTCCCAGCCTCTTAATGTTGAGTCGATAAATTGAAAGACGAAAAGAATAAATTCCTAATCCAGATTTAGTCAATAAATAAAAATATCCTCTCAAATAGGTAAGTCGCCTTTGAGGGGATATTTTTAGATTATTCATTAATTGTTCGTGTAAATGTTTTACGACCGGATTTTAATTGGTTAATGTTTATTTCTAATTTACTAATAGAAGTAGATGTTAATGGGATTTTCCCATCCTTCTCAAGTTTTTTCCATACTTTCACATTTTTTCGATATAAATGTTCAGAGAGGCGATAAATATCAATATCTTTCGCTAATGCTTCTTTATATGTTGTTCTAATTTCTTTTTTCACTTCTTTTATTAATTTTTTTCTTATTTCTTCTTCTGAAACATTAGTTTTGAGACCGTTTATCCTTGCGTTTAAATATATTTCAACATCAAATGTTACTTGATCATTTTTAACAATCGGTTTGATATCGACCTTGACTTTTTCCAATGTTGTCGTTAAATAATTATTTTCATTTAACTTAAAGGTTGTTTCACCTCTTTGCGTTCTATCATGCATCCATTGCGTTCCTCTTGCAGCATCATTCTTAATAAAGCCTTTAAATCCATCTTTGGAAAGTACGCCAATCCCTATAAAGGCAGTTTCCTGTTCTTGACGATCTTCAGTGCCCCAGTCTTTGTTAATGGTTACATAAGGTATGCCAATTTCGTAATTCGGTTCATTTAAGCCAATAACTAGATTTCGGAAATTAACGGGTTCGACGAATGTTTCTTTATCTTCTGTATTTAAAGGATTACTAAGCTTTGACGTAGTAAGCGGCTTATTCAAAATTGGCGTTACTAGAAGAATGTCTTTAATAGGGTCTTGTGTACAATAGGCCCATATTTGATACCTTGTTTCCCTATATCTCAATACAGTGTCTATAATGGAGACAGTATTTTTATCTTTCATTACTTCTTCAGAGAAAATAATGTAAGTCATATGCCCCCAAAACACTTTTTGGTCGATGGATCGATATAATTTAAAAAGTGCTTCTTCCAGCGTCCTGCCTTTAGATTGTCCAACCTCAGCTGGTGCCGCTTGAGGAGTATAATTTTCGGATTTTACAACATCGGAGAAGCTAATTAATTGCAAGTAGATTTCATACTGACCATCTTTATAATCGATACCGAGTCCATCAACATAATACATTTTTTGAGGTTCGGTAACATCCCAACAGCCTGAAAGAAGTAGTGAAGTAGCTAAGCTTGATAGTAAAATAATTTTTTTCTTCATTGCTGCTTCTTCTTTCTCATAGAGGTACGAGTGCTATCTTGGGGTGCAAGTGCTTTATTACGTTCAGTGTAGCCTTTTGGTGATAAGCGGAATATCGATTTTTTAATAGTCATCCAATTTAAATCTGTTGCAAGATTCATGTAAGAGTACCCATAGATCCGAATATTACACAAGTAAAGAAGTGTAAAGTAAAGTGATACAAAAAATCCAAATAAACCAAAAAAAGCACTGGCAATAATGAATGTAATACGCAATAAACTGATGGTTGTGACAAGTGATTGGTTCACAAGAGTGAATGATGCAATTGTAGAAATCGCAATAACTACAATCATTTCTGGGCTTGTTACACCTGCGCGAATGGCCGCATCACCAATAATTAGACCGCCAACAACGCTTATCGTTCCACCAATAACAGAAGGCAGACGTAACCCAGCTTCTCGAAACAATTCAAACATGAGTAGCATTATTAGCATCTCCAGAGAGGAGGGGAGAGGTAAACCTGTTTTTGCTTGGACAACTGTTGCTAAAAGTTGGAATGGTAGCTGATTCTGGTGATAGGTCGTCAGTGAGAGCCAAAATGCAGGTAATAGCAACCCAATTAAAATGCCAAGAATCCTCAAAAGTCGTTCTATAGAACTGAAAATGATAGGGTACTCATTATCTTCAGCGGATTTTAATAATAAAAATAAATTGACCGGTGTGATCATAGCATAAGCTACACCGTCGACGAACATGAGAAAACGTCCTCTAATTAGCGCTTGAATAGCATAATCGGGTCGTCCGGTGTAATCGAATTTTGGGAAGAGCTTAGAGTTTTTATTAATTCTCTCCATTAAAACATCCCCGCTAAAGACAATATCTGTGTCTACTGCAGCAAGCTGTTTTTTTATTCCGTGTAAAATATCCATATCGACAATATCGTCAAAATAAAGAATAGCCACGCTTGTCTTTGAACGTGATCCTAACTCCACTTTCTCAACGCAAAATGAATTTGTAGGTAAACGTTTTCGCAATAGTGCAATGTTGACGCGGATGTCTTCAATAAAGTTATCTCTTGGACCCTTAACGAGAACTTCCATCCTAGTTTCTTCAGGATTTCGATTAGGCTTTTTAGCAATACAACTAGCATACAAAAGATCTTCCTCTTCAAAATAAAGCAGTAGAAAACCAGTATATACAAAGTTCATGGCTTGTTCTTTATCATTAACTTTTTCAAGCGTCGGAACATGAAGTTGATTTGTAATATTTTCTTCTAACGATGTATCAGCTAAATTGTCATAAAGATATTGAACACGCCGAACAATTACTTCATTGAGCATTTGCTGGTCTACCATCGCATCACAGGTAATGAATTGAACCTTTTTTTGATTAAATACATATTCCTGAAATTGGATATCTGCTGATTTTTGAAATAGTTGTTTTAAGGTGTTTAGGTCTATCGCCTTCTCCTGCTGAGGCATTATGATTCACCACTTTCCATTTCTTGTTTTTCAGGTTGCCCCTTTTTAGAAGACTTACCTGAAAAGAAAGCTACTAGTAAGAAGAAAATTGACAAAAGAAAAAAGAAAACAAAAGTAACTGTTAATATATAGTTCCCTTTCACCTTCAAAAATATGTTTTCATTTAAAATAATTAGCGGCAGACATAAAAGAAAGAAGGGTGGAGCTATCATTCTCCATATTTGCTTTGGATCACCAGTCATCTTAAACAAATCTGCTATAACATATAAGAGGAAGCTAACTCGTATAAATGTTCCAGTTAGCCATTGGTAAATTGAGAAAAAGTCAAGATGCTCAATATAGCGACCAATTGATACTAAGCCCCATTCCTCGTAGGCAGGATATCTTTGCTTTGCAGCCTCGGTTGGACCAAATTCTGCAATTGCGCCCATGAGTGGTCCTAAAGTAAGCCCCATCAAAATGAAAAGCATGATGCCAAAATGATACCAACGAATGCGGTCTTTAAATTGGTGCTGTAAAAATAAAAGTATTAATAATTCAATAAATCCTGATGCAGGATAAATCATTCCTTTTATAACAGGTTGGAAACCATGCTCAAGAAAAGGGCGTAGTAGTTCGTATTCTTTTACCTGTATATTTGTAAACGCTACAAAAAAGCCAAAGACTACTACACCGAATAATACAAAGACATTTAAAATAACAATGGTTTGTAAACTTGTTGTAACGAGAAAAATACAAAGAATTGTATAAATGAGTAATAATATAGTGACTGGTGTTTGAGGTAAAAATGTTGTGTTTACCCATTGCAATGTTTCAACCATTGTAAAGGCAGCAAGAATGAATAAAAAAATAGCTATAATATATATGACAATTGTAGAGCCAGTTTTTCCAATTTTCCCATCTAACCAGTCTCGAATAGGTTCCTGATTTGTCTTTTTTTGAATATAAACTAAAAAAAATAGCCAGAAGAATATAATAACTGCAGATATTATGACAGATATCCAACCATCTCTCCCAACAACATCTAGTAGCGGGGGAATAATGGTCACGTGATTTTTTAAGCCAATAACAGTCATAGATAAGAAGATAACATGTAAAATACTAATTGATCCTACACCTTTCATATGAAAACCCTCTAACGTTAATTGATACACTTTAGCTTAGACAAAAAGTGAGAGGATTATAAGCATGACCAACTACTTGTAAAAGAAGAATTTAAATCTGTATTTCATCACATTCATGAAAAGTTTATCACCGAAAAAAACGAGTTATTTGACGAATGAAATGTCAAATAACTCGTTTTTGAGAAATGTTTTTATTCTCGCACCATAATGGAGTGCGTAAAAGTCCAATTAAGCCCGTAATCAAATAACGCATATAAATAACCAGACATCTCCGGTACGATAAATGTATCAATTAGAGGAGGTGCTTCTTTATGTCAACTACCAAACTAACAATTGTCCCTGTGACACTAGATCCTATCACTGACAACTCTTCATCAACAACTTCACCACAAAATTCTCCTGAGCCGAACTGCATCATTAAAACAACTAGTGCTGAAATTTCCTTCTTTAATGGCGTAGATGAGCGCATCATCCAAACGATCCTGAAGGAGTTGTATAATCAATGAAGCAAGATTTTACGAGCGTGCAGAACATCTACATTATTTGCGGTAAGACCGATATGCGTAAAGGTATTGACGGTCTCGCAGCACTCATTCAGGATTCTTTTAAACTTGATCCATATAGTGATTCCATCTTCTTATTTTCTGGAACGAGTAAAGACCGTTATAAATGTTTGTATTTTGATGGAAATTCAAGCATCTTTCACCAGAAAAACGCCGAAGATCACGGCAAAAACATTCAAAGCCGATTGTAGAGAAATTCTTAAAATGGGTGGATGAATCACCTTTCTTCGGAAAAAATGCCTTAGCCAAAGTTGCGGAATACACATTAAATCGTACATGGAATAATCCAGCTGAAAATGCGATTCGTCCAAATGTGATTGGTCGTAAGAACTGGCTTTTCTCAGTTATTGAAGCAGGCGTTAAAGCGAATGCCATCTGTTTAAGTTTGGCTGAAACGGCAAAAGCAAACGGCATCGATTTCTATCAATACCTAGTGACATTAATGACAGAATTGCCAAATTTACCGATTCACCAGCAGCCAGAGATTTTAAATAATTACATGCCTTGGTCGAAAAATCCAAGCCACATGTACAAACTAGCCATCTATCCGAAAAAAATTAGGATAGATGGCCATTCGTCGTGTGTACCGAAAAGGTGCGCTTTTTTTATATTTTGGGCTTACTCTATATCGGAGAAATTGTAGCGCAAACAATTGATTCTACACAAGATACGTCATTCGTTTTGGATACTTTATATCAATTCTACCGCAAGGCTGCATCTTGCATAGCGATCAAGGTTCTGTGTAAACATCATATGCGTATCAAAATTCAGTCAAAGAAAAAGGAATTACCCTAAGCATGTCCCGCAAAGGCACGCCCACTGATAATTCCCCAATTGAAACGTTCTATCTCGACGGAATCTACCGCACGACAAATGCGCATATGATTCAAATCGTCGAAGACTAAATTACCTATAATAACAATATCCGTATCCAAACAAAATTTAACAGCCAGTCCCCTATACCTGAATGAAAACACAGCTATCATTCAAAAAATAACGTTACATCTGCCAGTTTACTTAAGCTAAAATGCTCTCTGACTGTAATATAGTTGGTTTATAGGAATTTCGCAACTTCATGTACCTACAATAATTTAGATTACAATTATGTTTATATAGTAACTAATTCAGCTTTCTTTTTCTTAAGTGGTGCAAGCTCTGGTAGACGTACCCAACTTAAACCAAGCGTTCCTTCACCTGCATGAACCGCTACACAAGCACTTAGTGGTAATACGGAGAAGTTTATGAGCGGATATTCGTTCTCTAAAGCTTTTTTCCAAGCGGTTGCGCCTTCTTCATCATTACAGTGAATAATTGCAACTTCAGGGATAATACTTTTTTCTAGATCTGTATTTAAAACATTTTGTATATATGTTTTAGCTCTAGTCGTAGCGCGTACTTTTTCTTTCATAACGGGCTTCCCATCTTCAAATGATATGACAACTTTAATATTCAACAAGTTACTTAAAAATGCTTGAGTCCCTGAAACTCGACCACTTTTATGTAATTGTGATAAGTTAGCCGGAATAAATGAAAGCTCACTGTTATCTGCCATCTCATTGATTCTTTCAACAATATAGCCAGGTTCAAAACCTTCACGCTCTAACTGCTGACCGAGTTTAATCATTTTCATCATCGGAAATGACCCGATTTTTGAATCCACTGGATATACTTCAAATTCAGCTTGACCAGCTGCTGTGAAAGTGCTTTGATAAGTGCCCGAAAGATGTTGAGAGGTATGAATTGCAATTGCACATGTATACCCTTGTTCTTTTAATGATTTATATAAGTCTACAACTTCACCAATAGCAGGTTGTGATGTCTTTGGATTTTTTTTAGCATTTCGTAGCTTTTCGTAAAACTGATCATGTGTCATATCAACAGTTTCGCGTAAAGCCCCTTCTTCGAATACTATATTAAGTGGTAATACGTGAATTTGATTGTCCTGTATGAACTTTTCATCTAACAATGCTGCTGTATCTGTAACCCATGCAATTTTCTTTCCCATTTAAAAGTAATCCCCTTCATCTATCGTAGAATATTATTCATTTTCCCTTATGCAACTATACACAGATAAGATCATCATGAGTAGTGATATTTATAATACTGTATTTATTTTTTACAATCTTCGACATTATTTCGACAATAATTGCGATGAAAATAGCATTTTATAAGCATACGGTAAGCTATCTAATATTTCATTCGCTAATTGTTGGGCGCATATACGACGTTATTGGCTGAAAGCCGAAAAATGGGAAAATCGGCTTGGATTACTGTGATCAACTGTATCGCTTAAATAACGGCAATATAAGCATCTCTCACCAGGAAAGCGTCGTAAAGCACAGCAAAAGCAATCAAAACCGATTGTCGAAAAGTTTCAGGTATGGGTAGATAAATTGCCATTCTTCGGAAAAAACATCTTGGATAAAGTTTCTAAAAACACATTAAATCGTGTACATGGGATAAAAGTTTCTCTGTTCGATGGTCGGATTGGAATTGATAATAATCCAGCAGAAAATCCGATTCGTCCTAATGTGATTGGCCGAAAGAACTGGCGTTTTTCTGTGAGTGAAGCTGGTGCTAAAGCGAATGTACTGTTTGAGTCTGGCTGAAACAGCAAAAGCGAATGGTATCGATTTCTATCAATATTTAGTTAAAATAAGGATGGAGCTGCCGAATTTACCGATCCATCAGCAACCCAAAATTTTAAATAAATACATGCCTTGTTCGAAAAATATCCAAGCCACATGTGCAAAATAGCCATCTATTCGAAAAAAATTTCAGATAGATGGACATTCGTAGTGCGTTCCGGAAAGGTGCGCATATTTTTTATATTTCGGGCTTACAGCCCAATTGGGTGGAGACGAATAATCCGTGAGGGAAAAAGAAAATCCCCCACGGATTATAGGTTTACATTATTAATGAATATAATTTGAGCTTACAAGATGATTTTTTAAGATATCTGTTGGGATTTCAAATTCCACAACACCCATATAGCCAGGAGCAACTTCGTATTTATCAAAGGAGATAACAAGCTTACCTTCATCGGAAATATAGAATTGTTGATCAGCTTTAACAGCTGTAAATTCATCTAAAACTTCTTCATCAGGAAGACCTGCTCCTTTTAACCAGTACACCTTTTCTTGGTTAGATGTAGCAGCTTGTTCGCGCATTTGTTCCTTAATGTTTTCACTGATCGTGTTAATATAACTATCGTCTTTAAATAGCATTGGCAGTGTAATTAAAATTTCATTTTCTTTATCAATTGTATCGTAGTGCATCGTTGTAGAAGATGATGCAACTGTATTGACAGTGTAACGACCAATCGACAAGATTTGGTCATTATCTGTTTTTACGTCGAAGCCGCTATCTACGCCTAAATGGCCGCCACCGTTAGCCTTTAAATCACCGACTTCGGCAACAAAGTCATTATAAAGAGCTTTACCTTCTGAACGATATTTTTCATTTAAAGCATTTGCAAGGTCTTTATTTTCTAGGTTTTCGATAGAAGGTACTTTAATGTCTGCATCATATGTCTCTTCTTTTACTTCATATTCAGTCCAAGTTAAGACTTTTACGACACTACCAACAACAGGAATATCTGAAAGTGTTCGTGCCATTGCAGGACTGACATTTAATCCAGCTGTAAAAAGCATTGCAGCTGCGGCAGATCCTAGAAACCATTGTGGTGCTCGTTTTTTTCTTTTCTTTTTACCTTGTTTTAGTGCGTTTTCAACCACAAAATCAAGCTCCTTTGGAATAGATACCTCATTATATTGTTTTTCTAATTCTTTTAATTTTTCATCCATGTGCTGTTTCTCCCTTCACATCTTCCAACTGTATTTTCAATAGTTTTAACGCTTTATAAAGACGTGATTTAGCAGTACTCAGCTTAATGTTAAGGATATTTGCAACATCAGCGAGTTTTAAATCTTCAAAATAATGTAAAATAACAACCTCACGATACATTACGGGTAAGTCATCTAACGCATGCTCTAAATCAACGTTTTCGTAGATATCCTCTTGTGCAGGTGTTAAAAATTGCAATGTATCATCGTCTGTCACTTGTAAGCGTTTATGCTTACGTAAAAAATCTATAGATGTACGTACGACGATTTTATAAAACCAGCTTTTCATATATTCGACATTTTCTAATCGATCGAGAGAAAGCATTGCTTTTTGAATACTGTCTTGTACAACATCAAGTGCGTCCTGTTCATTTTTCGTATAGCTATACGCGAGCAAATAAAAACGCTCTTTCTGTTCACGAATTAACTGGACAAACACCTCTTCATGTTGAAATGCATTTCTTGTTTTCATGTCCAAAGAAGCTCCTTTTTAACATTTTCAAATTGTATACAACTAATAGACGTATGAAAGGGGAAAAAAAGTTGATAGCATAAAAAAACTTATCTTTTTCTGTTAATTTCAAAGATAAGTCATTGATACCAGTAATTTATCCCGTAATAAATTCTGTGATAATCATCAGTGGGGATGAAGAAATCCGCCACTTGTTAAGTTGCGCTTTTCTGTACATTTTATTGTGAAGAAAAATCATAGCAAATTATAAACCTTTTACAATTGCTTAGAAAGGGGAAAAGGTAAATTGGTCACAATTACAAATAAAATTGCCCGGGGAGGATCTAAATAACTGGCATTGCAATCGAAGAAAATGTCCTAAAATAGTATCGAACTGAGAAAGTGTCAACGGTCCTTTTTCTACATGAACCATCTCATACATATAGTAGATTGAAAATAAAAGCAAGTAAGCTATACTTCTTATAATCAGATTTGAAGTAGAAGAATGCTTATTGTAAAAGGAAGTGTAAAACACAATTAAATGGCGCCGTTCTTTGATTTAGGGCAGCACCATCTTGGCTCTGGAATAGATATTTTTTTTCACAATTATAAAAACAGAAAGGAGCATTAGGTATGAAAAAGTCAAGCGACACTAAAGATTTAATAGATAGTTTAATTCCATTGGGAATGATTTTTGGAAGTGCTCTCGGTGTGGTTTTTGGCATGTTTTTCAAACCAAACTTTCTAGTATTTACAATTGCTTTAGGGGCTGGAATAGGCTATTTATTTGGAGTTATTGCTTACGGAATTTTTAGGAAGCAAGAATAATTATAGACGGAGAATTTTGGATAATAAAATTATTATAGAAGCATGCTGTATTTTTAGCATGCTTCTATTTAGTCGATATATTGATAAGTACGAATACAAAATATCTTTAATGAAGATTGCCATAGTTGAGTGGAACTCATTCTAAGAACAACAATGTCCTGTGATAATGACTGAGTGACCAACATCATGCTGCTGTCGCTTCGCTTTCGCGCAAAACACATCATGCCGCTGTCGCTTCGCTTTCGCGCAAAACACATCATGCCGCTGTCGCTTCACTTTCGCGCAAAACACATCGTGCTGGGCATAATGGATCTGCATTAAAAAATTGGTAGCTATAAAGAATCAATCATGAAAAATAGTCATATGTATTTTTCAAAAGTAATAAAATTGTCACAACGATAAATAAATTACGTACATACCCGCTGCCACGTTTAATGGCAAACTTAGAACCAACAATTGCTCCAGCAATTTGTGCAAGTCCCATAGGTAAACCATAGGCATAATTTATTTGCCCTAAGTATATAAACATAAGAAGGGCTGCGATATTACTTCCGAAATTTAAAAATTTAGCATTACCTGCCGATTTTAAAAAGTCGAAGCCAACTATTAAAAAGGCAAACAATAGAAATGAGCCTGTCCCCGGACCTAAAAAGCCATCATAGAAGCCGATTAATGTAATAATCGCCACAAAAAATGCGTAACGCTTAGGTGTCAATCTTTTATAGGTAGAAATGCTACCCCAGTCTTTCTTGAAAATAGTATAAATAGCCACAGCTGCTAGCATGACAAGCATAAGTGGTTTTAGAACACTAGGATCCATAAGATCGACAATCCATGCACCGATCATGGAGCCTATAAAAACAAAAGGGAATAGTTTGTAAACGGCTTTAATATCCAATTTACCAGAGCGATAAAATGTTATGGTGCTCGTTAATGACCCCATAGTGCCTGCTAGCTTGTTCGTAGCTACGGCTGCAGATGGTGGAAGACCAACAAACATAAGAGCTGGTAAAGAAATAAGCCCGCCGCCTCCTACAACAGAATCGATAAATGCGGCTAGAAAGCCAAAAAGAATAAGGATGAGTAAAATGTTTACATCTAAATCAAAAGGCACAGCAGTTCATCTCTTTTCTATAATAATAATCTGATAGTAGCGAAATGAAAAGTAACTGTAAATAGCTTCAATAATTTTTTTCTGTTAATTTCGAGGATTCGATCTCTTTTGATATTTATAAATTCTATAAAAAGCTAATATATTCTACTTTATGTATTTATTTTAATGTATTATGTAGTTGATAGTGTTTTTTGCGTAAAGGGGACGTGATGACATTTGAGTTTGGGAAATCATGTAAGAGTATTTGTTTGTGTTGTATGTATGGGGCTACTTGTCGGATGTGTGTATAATGCCAAAAAAGATATAACTGATAATGAGTTTATCGATACTGTAAAAGAAGGGTATTTGGGAGGTTTTTCAGATGTATCTGTTCGTAATGCATTTAATTACGCATTTTTTGAACCATATTGGCGCTATTACCAGGCAAAAACTGGCGAGCATGTTGTCGAATTATCAGGTGATATTACATTTGAAAATGAAAAAGGACATGCCATTTTACAGTTCGTAGTGGATGAACAAACAAATAAATTTTCTATTTATGCAATGAAATTTAATGATGTTGTATTGAGTCCCGAACAAAAACGGTTCCTTATTGGCATGGTTTATGACACATGGCATGCAAAGCGGCTTGCCTATGAGTAAGGTCTTTTACTTTGTATAAAGAGCTTACTATATTACAGTAGAGAGGAGTGCTTAGACAGAGAGGGTGTTTTCAATGAGATTAAGTATATTAGATCAAATGCCTATACCAAAAGATCATACTGCTGAGGAGGCCTTTCAGCGTACAGAACAAATAGCGCTTTTAGGTGAAGAGCTTGGCTATCATCGAATGTGGTTAGCAGAGCACCATAATAGCCATTCACTGGCAAGTTCAGCTCCAGAGGTTACAGCTGCTTTCCTGGCGGCGAAAACAAAACGTCTTCGTATTGGTACTGGAGGCGTAATGATGATGCATTATTCTCCATATAAGCTGGCAGAGGTCTTTAAAACATTAAGTGGCTTAGCACCGAATCGTATTGATTTTGGCGTCGGCAGAGCCCCTGGTGGTGACCATGCCTCTATTTATGCACTGGCAGAGGGACGAAGACAACGATTTACAGAGCAATACGATAGGCTCGAGATCATTTTAAAACTGATGAATAATCAAAAAACAGGGGAAGATGTCTATGATCAAGTAATTGCGGCACCAGTGAATATCCAATTACCTGAAGCTTGGTTACTTGGATCAAGTGGTCAAAGCGCTATGCAGGCAGGTCGATTTGGTGTAGGTTATTCATATGCACAATTTTTCACTGGCAATATGTCAAAGGATATATTTGATACGTATAGAGATTACTTTATACCTTCTTATTATATGGAGAAGCCGCAAATTATCGTTACTTATGCTGCGACGGTTGCAGATACGTTAGAGGAAGCGGAATATTTGGCGAAACCGATTGATATTACACGTCTTCATCTCATGAAGGGGCAAATTATTCAAGCGATGTCACCCGAAGAAGCAAAGGATTATCCACTTACGGAGTTGGATAAAATGACAATCGCCAATAATCGAAAAGCCAATCTGGTCGGAACACCGAAGGAAGTAGCGAAATTTTTAGTAGCAGAGCAAGAGCAATATGGGTTTGACGAAGTGATGCTAAACTGCAATCAATACGCACTAGAAAGTCGCTTGAATACTTTCAAGTTAATGGCAAAAGAATTAATAAGAACCACACAGGATTAGTGGCGGGAGTACTTATGTAAAACCTATTAATCAGCAAGGGTAGCTTCGAATTTGCTAGTGAAAGAACCTATAAATCATGAAGAAGAGAGTACAGTAAATAATCAATTCACCATGTATATTGGTAAAAAGAAGTAATAGCAAAAAATGTTTTGAGTGTTTAAAAGAGGTTTAGTAGTTCGCCCGTGCTATAAAGAAAGTAATAAGTAAGAGGTGACACCTGGAAAAGCTGAGGCCAAAGATAAGATTACTTGTAAATATGAAGGTCAAATGGTAAGAAGAAAAAACATAAGATGTGCTTACTACAAATGTAAAAAAAGGAATCGGATTTTAGGGAAAAAGAAGATAATATAGACTAGCACTTTAAAATCTCCTTTATCTATGAGAAAATCATAGGATAGAAAGGGAGATTTTTTTTATGATAACACTAGAGAAACCATATGATGAATGGGAAAGCTATCATGATATTGATAAGCATGGAAAACTAACTTTATCAAATATTGAATTTACAACAACTAATCTTTGTAATATGCGTTGCGCTCATTGTGCAGTAGGTTATACATTGCAAACAAAAGAAGATGAAGCTATTCCTACATCAGAGTTGATAAAACATTTAGATACTGTAGAAACACTTAGAGTAATGAGTTTTACAGGTGGGGAACCTTTATTAACAAAACGTGGAATAAGAAACAATTTACTTCCACTTCTTAAATATGCAAAAAGTAGAGGAATTAAAACTCAAATAAATTCTAATTTAACATTGCCAATGGAGCATTATGAAATGGTTGCACCATACTTAGATGTTATGCACATTTCACATAATTGGTGTAATGAAAAAGAATTTGTTGAAACAGGTTTCGCAATAATGGAAAGAAAACCAACAGTTCAACAAAGAGCAGAACTATATAGAAATATTTTTGATAACGCTAGAGAACTTTCAAAGAGCGGTATGTTTGTATCCGCAGAAACAATGTTAAATCGCAACACAGTACCTTACATTGAAAAAATTCATAATGAAGTGGCTAATGAAATGCTGTGTAAGCGTCATGAAATTCACCCTATGTATTCTAGTGATTTTGCAAGTAATTTAGAAACAATAAGCCTTGATGAATATAGAGAAGTAGTGAACAATATACTTGATTTTAGAAATGAGAATATTTGGGTACTATTCGGAACATTACCATTCTATGCTTGTAGTTCTGATCAACGTGATCTAGCTTTGTTAGAAAAAATTAATAAAACACCAAATATCACAGTAAGAAATGATGTAGATGGTCGCTCTCGAATGAACTTGAATATATTCACAGGTGATATATCAGTATCAGATTTCTCCGATGATGGCTCTGCATTAGGTAATATCAAAACAGAATCATTGGAGAATATTTATAGTAGATGGTTAGATACAAATATTTCTAATAGTATTAATTGTCATTGTCCTGCTGTAAAATGTTTAGGTTCTAATATAATTGTGAAAAATATGTATTATCCTGATAGTGTTTTTAAAAGTGGCTCTGTCAGATAAACAAAAAAAACATACTAACATTAGTAGTACAAACCAAGGCCATGGTTTGTGCTACTATTTTTTTATAGTAGAAGTGAAGAAA